>NZ_JAZEWV010000029.1:0-86334 GCF_036353415.1 Actinacidiphila polyblastidii | reverse complement strand
GCCGACGTACCCGACGCATACGCCGCCGACGTACCCGACGCATACGCCGCCGACGCACCCGACCCACACCCCGCCCACGTACCCGACCCACACCCCGCCGACGCACCCCGGCGGGCACCTGCCGCACACCGGCAGCTCTGATCTGGGCTGGACCGCGGCGGCAGCCGCGGGCGCACTGGCGGCGGGCGGCGCTCTCGTCGTGTTCACCCGCAGGCGCGGGCGCCACGGATAGCCCTCGCCCAGCCCTCGCCCCGCGCCCTGAGGTCCGCTGATCCTCGCGGCGAACCGGCCGTCGTCCGTCCGCAGTCCCGCGGCGTACGACGGCCGGTCCTGGGTAGGCGCACGCGAGAAGGTGCCCATCCGAGGGGGGTCACGGCTCATGGCCGAGCGAGTCGCGCTGTTCCGTTCACGGGCGAGGACGAAATCCGACACGATGACGGCGGAGCGCGCGCCGAAGCCCAGGGCGAAGGCGGTGCCGGCCGAGGAGCCGGCGGACCGGCAGCGGTCCTGGGGTGAGCGCGTCCGAGCGCTCGGGCCCAGGGGCCGGACCACGTCCGGAGGTGCGGCGGCCGCGAGCACCGCCGTGGACACGAGGAAGTCCACCGCCAGGAAGTCCGGCGGCAGGAAGAGCGACAGCGGGGCGCCGGACCGGGCGCGGCCCGCGAAGGACACGCCCCGCCGCACGACGTCGCGGCGGCCGCCCCCGCCGGTGCTGCAACGCCGCACCCTCGGCTCGACGCTGGCCCGCGCCGCCGTGCTGGCCCTGGCCATCATCGCGATGGTGGCCTTCGCGGTGGCGCTGGCCAAGGTGACGCTGGTGCCCTCGCCGGCGTCCGTCGACCTGATCCACACCAATCTGCGTCCCGGCGCGTCCATCCGCGCCTACCTCGACCAGCCCGAGACGCGCGACACCGTCAAGCAGATCGGCGGCAACATCCTGCTGGGCGTGCCGTTCGGCGTACTGCTGCCGATGCTCTTCCCGCGGGCCCGCGGTCTGCTGCGGGTCGTGGTGATCACCGCGCTCGTGATGGTCGCGGTCGAGGCGATCCAGGGCGCGATCGTCGAGGGCCGGGCCTTCGACATCGACGACGTCATCCTCAACACCTCGGGCGCGCTGCTCGGCTACCTGCTGCTGGGCCGCCGCCTGGGCCGCGCCCTGCACCCGCGCCGCCACCACTGGTGGCACCGGCTGGGCTACGGCGACCCCGCCCTCCAGGAGGACGCACGCGCCCGCCGCCAGGGCCGTACCGCCCGCAGGCGCGCCTGACCCGCCCGTACCGCGGCCCCCGGCTCAGGCCGGGTCGTCGGCCAGCTCGGAGACGCCGGTGATGCGGTGCAGCGCGAAGGTGCGGACCTCGTCCGCGGTGTGGTCGTAGGCCGTCACGTAGCCGCCCTCGACGCGGACCGGCGCGATCACCCGCTGGCTGGCGGCGCCGTCGGCGTTGACGTAGCCGATCCACAGCGACTCGCCGGCCAGCGCGGCGGCCTGGACGGTGGCCAGGGTGTCGGCGGCCGGTGTGCGCGGCGGCCCCTCGACGGCGGGCGCGGGGGTGCGGCGCACCGCGGTCGCGGCCCGGTCGCCGGCCCTGATCGCCTTCACCGCGACCCCGAGCAGCGCCGCGTCGGGCACCGGCGGGCCGTCCGTGACCGGCAGCGGCGGCGTGCGCGGCGGGGTACGGCGGGCGTCGGCGCGGGTGATCAGCACGTCGCCGTCGGCGGACTCCGCGGCGGGCGCCAGGCCCATCGCGCGCAGCCGCTCCAGCAGCGTCGCCGGATCGCTCTGCGCGGCCACCACGGTCGGCGCGAGCCGGCGCAGGCCCAGGCCGTTCGCGCGGCGGTCGGCGAGGAGTTCGGTGAGCAGCGCGTCGTCGTCGCAGCGCAGGTAGGCCGAGGCCGCGCCGACCCGCAGCGTGCCGTGCCGCCGTGCCACGTCGTCGATGAGGTAGCTCAGCGGCTGCGGCACCGGCGTCCGCGAGTGCGCCGCCAGGAACGCCTGCAGCTCCGACGCGGTGCGCCCGGCGTCCAGGGCGCGGCGCACCGACTGCGGCGTGAAGCGGTAGACCGTCGCGCCGCCCTTGGACTCCACGTCGGCCAGCACGCCGAGCGTCTCGGCGAGCGGCGTCTCCAGCGGTCCCGGGGCGACCGCTGTCAGGTCCGCCTGGAGCAGCACATGGTCCAGCGGCTCGGGCAGCAGCGGCGCCAGGGCCGCGGCCGCGGCGGCCTGCCCGGCGGGCCCCGCGGTGTCCCGCGCGGCCTGCGGCGAGGGTTCGGCGGGCGCCAGCAGCGGGCGGGCGTGCGCGGCGAGCGCACCGCGGCCGGTCAGGCCCAGCGCCTCGGCGTCCGCCAGCGTCCAGCGCAGCAGCTCGGTGCGCAGGGCGTCGGCCCCGCCGCGCAGCGGCCGCAGCCAGCGCAGCCTCGCCAGCAGCGCGTCCGGCGCCGCCGCGCATCCCCGCGGCAGCTCCGCGAGCACCCGCAGCGCCGCGCCGCGGACCCGCGGCGCGAGCGAACGGTCCAGGTCGGGGCCGAGCGCGGACAGCGCCCGCCCCTTGGCGTCCTTGCTGCCCACCAGGCCGGGCGTACGGGTGGCGGCCAGCCACGCCGCGGCCAGCACCGCCCACTGCCGGGCCGGCGGCAGCTGCCGCCACTCGTCGGCCGCGGGGGTCGGCGCGTACACCTCGTCCAGCTCGCCGTCGGCGGCGATCAGCCCGGCCGCGTAGGCGAGTTCGAGCCAGAAGGCGGTGTGCGCCTCGGACAGGTCGAGCACGGCCGCGGTCCGCTTCAGGTCGCGCACGCTGACGCCGCCCGCGCGCAGCACCGCCGGGCCGCCGCTGTGCCACGCGGTGAGCAGCTCGGTGACGATCCTGGTCGCGGTGAACGCCTGCCCCGCCGCGGTCATGTCGACCGTGCGCTCGGTGCGGGCGACGCCTTCCACCGGCGGCGGCACCGGCTCCGGCGTGCGGTGGGCGCGGCCGCCGCGCAGCGCCAGGGCCGCCTCGCGGGGGAGCACCACGTTGTGCTGGCCGGCCGGCAGCAGCAGCCCGCGGGCCAGCAGCCACTGCACGGGCGTCGCGGCGTCCGCGGCGCGCACCGGCACCGTGGCGTCCCGCACCTCGCCGTACGGCGGCCCCCACACCAGCCGTTCCAGCACGCCCGGCACCGCGTCGGGCGCGCCCGCCAGCAGCGCCCCCAGCCGTACGGCGTCGCCGTACAGCGCGGTCAGCTCCCCGATCGCGCTGATCGGGTCGTGGGTCGGCGGCAGCCCGGCGTCGGTCAGGATCTCCTGCAGCCTGGCCGGCGACATCCCGCCGGTCGCCTCGCCCACCGACGGCCCGAGGCCGGTCCCCGACACGGTGGCGGGCGACGGCGCGAGCACGTCCTTCGCGGTGCGCACCAGGCGCAGCCGGCCCTCGCCGCCCCACACCAGCCCCCGTACCCGCAGCGTCAGCACGGCCTGCGGCAGCGCCGCGGCGACGGCGGCGAAGGTCTGCGGCGGCAGTGGCTCGGCAGGACCCGGGAGACCCGCCGCACCCGCAGGGCCGGCGTCCGGCGCCGCCCCGGTCATCAGGACTTCGAGCGTGTCGTACCCGCAGGGGTCGGGGGCCACCGCCAGGGCCTCGGCGACCTGGTGGGTGAAGGCGTCGAGGCGCTCCAGGGTGCGCAGCACCGACCCGCGGGTGGCGGCGCGGGTGGCGAGCTGGGTGAGGTCGTTGGGGACCGGCGTGAGCAGATCAGGGCGGGCGCGCAGCAGCAGGGCGAGCGCGGCGTCGTCCCGTGCGCGCAGATCCTCCGCGAGTGTGCGCGGCGCGGCGTCCCCGGTCGTCATCCGTCCCACATTAGCCGCCCGGCCGGGGATATCGGAGCGGGCCGCCCTGAGGCGGTACCGTCAGGGCAGTGCTGCGGGAAGGGGGGCGCCGGGGTGGGCGTCGAGAGCGACCGGCTGGTCTTCGACTACCTGAGCCGGGTCGGCGACCTGGCGCAGGCCGCGCTGCCCGCCGCGCAGCGCATGCAGCTGGTCGCGCAGCTGCGGCAGGACATCGACCGGGAGCGCGGCGGCGCCGACAGCCCGGCCACCGTCCGCCGCATCCTGGGCCGGATCGGCTCTCCCGACGCGGTCGTCGAGGCCGCCACAGGCAGCCCCGGTGGGACCGGCGCCTCCGCGGCGGGCGGCCGGGGCGGCGCGGACTCCGCGGAGCCCTACCGGGAGCCGCCGCCCGGCTCCTACGGCCCCTACGCCGAGCAGCCCCGGCCGAAGCGCGCGCCCGGCACGGACGGGCCGGACCGCTCCGACCGGGCGGACCGGGCGGACAGGCGGGACGGGACACAGGACCGGGCCAAGGCGAGGGCCAGGGCCAAGGCGGCGGCCAAGGACGCGGGCGACGACGCCGGCGCGAAGGGCGAGGAGCCCGGCCCGCAGGTGCCGAGGCCCCGCAGGGACCGCCGCGAGGAGCCCGACTGGTGGCGGACCGACCCGCGCGGCGGACGCCCGCGGGCAGGCGACGAGCTGGCCGGGCTGCCCGGCATGTCCGGCGGCGTCTTCATCCCCTTCGACGACGAGGACCTCGACGAGGACGACGACTTCCCGCCCCGCCGCCGGCCCCGCACGGTCGCGGCGTTGGAGGAGGACGAAGAGGAGGCGTACGAGGAGGAGCCGGTCCCGGCCGCGCGCCGCGGCCTCGCCCCCCGGCTGCGCCGCGCCGGACGCGGCTGGGGCAGTCCGGTGCTGCTGCTGGCCGCGGCGCTGCTGGTCGCGGGCGCCGCCATCGGCTCGCTGATCCCGCTGGGCCTGGGCTGGCTGCTCGCCTACCTCTCGCGCAGGCTCAGCCGCCCGCAGGCGAAGTTCGCGGTGCTGGGCATCCCCGCCGGCGCCGCCGCCGGACTGGTCGTGTGGGTGTGGGGCCGCGACACCGGCAAGTGGGGCACGCCCGTCGCGCAGGGGCAGGTGGGCCAGGCGTTCCAGGGCGCCTATCCGGCCGCCATCCGCCTCGCCGCGGTCGGCACCGCGCTCTACCTGCTGTGGCGCAGCCGCAGGACCGGCTGACCCCTGACCCCTGTCCGCGATCCGCTCGACCGCTGGGGCGAGAATGGGTGCCGTGACCAACGACCACGCCGCCGCGCCGCCCGCCGACGCCACCGCCCGCACGCCCGCGCACCCGCGCTCGCATCCGCTCACCGTCGGGTTCGACCTCGACATGACGCTGATCGACTCGCGGCCGGGGATCAGGGCGGTGTACGAGCAGCTCGTCGCGGAGACCGGCGTGTACGTCGACGTCGAGCTGGCGGTCTCACGCCTCGGGCCGCCGCTGGACGAGGAGTTGGCGAACTGGTTCGCCGCCGAGCGGGTCCCGGAGGCGAGCGACCTCTACCGCGCGCTGTACCCGCGGTACGCCATCGACCCGACGCCGGCGATGCCCGGCGCGCTGGACGCGGTCGGCGCGGTGCGCGCGGCGGGCGGCCGTCCCGTCGTGGTCACCGCGAAGTACGAGCCCAACGCGCGGCTGCACCTGGACCACGTCGGCATCGACGCGGAGCTGCGCGGCTGGCTGTGGGCCGAGGCGAAGGCGCAGGCGCTGCTGGAGTGGGGCGCCTCGGTGTACGTCGGCGACCACGTCGGCGACGTGCGCGGCGCGCGCACCGCGGGCGCGCTGTCCGTCGCGGTCGCCACCGGGCCGTGCGACGCGGCGGAGCTGCGGGCGGCCGGCGCGGACGTGGTGCTCGACGATCTGACGCAGTTCCCCGCGTGGTTCGCCGCCTACAGCTCGGCGGCCGCCTGACCCGCCGTCGGGCCGCCTGACCGACCCGCCGTCCGCTCGGCGGCGGGGGCGGCGGCGGCCTGACGCTGTGCGAGCGCCGACCGCAGCAGCCCCACCAGCGCCACCGCCATCCCCACGCCCATCAGCATCGACACGAAGTACGCGGGCGTGGGCAGCGTCCTGGTGTGCAGCAGCAGCGGTGCGACGGTGACGATCGTGCCGACCGCCCCGATCATGAAGAGGATCGCGCCGATCCGGACCAGCAGGTCACCGGCGCCCATGGTTTGTTTGCTCACCCGACAAGGGTAGGTCCGTGTCGAGGACGCGGTGGTAGCGGACCAGAGCGTCTTGTCACACGGCCGCAGGCCATTAGCCTGGTGCCAGCGGGTCTCCGGTGGACCCGCTGACGTCTTGTTCAGCACAGGTTTCGATCAATGAGGACGAGGTCTGACGTGCCTACCGGCAAGGTCAAGTGGTTCAACAGTGAGAAAGGCTTCGGCTTTCTCTCCCGCGATGACGGCGGTGACGTCTTCGTGCACTCCTCGGTGCTGCCGGACGGCGTGGCGGCCCTCAAGCCCGGACAGCGCGTGGAATTCGGAGTCGTCGCCGGACAGCGCGGTGACCAGGCGCTTTCTGTGACGCTGCTCGACCCGGCGCCGTCCGTGGCGGCCGCACAGCGGCGAAAGCCGGACGAGTTGCTGCCGATCGTCCAGGACCTCACCACGCTGCTGGAGGAGGTGGCGCGTTCGCTGCAGCGGGGCCGTTACCCGGACAAGGCGCACGGCCACAAGATCGCCTCGGTGTTGCGGGTCGTCGCGGACCAGCTGGACGTATAGCCGGATTCGGCCCCTGAGCGATTGGCACAACTGAGCGGATTTGCGCGGCGCTTTACCGGAGGAGAGCACTCCGGCAAAGCGCCGGCCGGTCAATGAGAGCCCCGATTTCCCCGCCGGAAACCGAAAACGCCGTCGCGCGCGGGCTGTCGGGTGCGCCCGTCGAGGCGGGGCGCCGAGCCGCGTGTCGAGGCGGGGCGCCGAGCCGGGTGTCGAGGCGGGGCGCCGAGCCGGGTGTCGAGGCGGGGCGCCGAGCCGGGTGTCGAGGCGGGGCGTCGAGGTGGCGGCGCTCAGAAGGCCAGCGCGTCGGGGGACAGGGCGGGGACGAGACCCTCGGCCGCGGCCCGGTCCAGCAGGCCGCGCACCGCCGCGTAGCCGTCCTCGCCCAGGTCGGCGGTGAACTCGTTGACGTACAGCCCGATGTGCTGGTCGGCGACCGCCGGGTCCATCTCCTGGGAGTGCGCGAGCACGTAGGACCGCGACGCCGCCGGGTCGTCCCACGCCATCCGCACCGACGTGCGGGCCGCCTCGGCCAGCGCGTGCAGCCGCGCCTTGCCCAGCGAGCGCTTCGCGATGATCGCGCCCAGCGGGATCGGCAGCCCGGTGTCGGACTCCCAGTGCTCGCCCATGTCCGCGAGCTTGTGCAGGCCGTAGTTCCGGTACGTGAAGCGCGCCTCGTGGATGACCAGCCCGGCGTCCACCCGGCCGTCGCGTACCGCGGGCATGATGTCGTGGAACGGCAGCACCACGATCTCGCCGACCCCGCCCGGCACCTGGCTCGCCGCCCACAGCCGGAACAGCAGGTACGCGGTCGACCGCTCGCTCGGCACCGCCACCGTCCTGCCGGCCAGGTCCGCGCCGGTGCCGGTGCCCGCCTCCCGGGTCAGCACCAGCGGGCCGCAGCCGCGGCCCAGCGCGCCGCCGCACGGCAGCAGCGCGTACGCGTCGAGCACCCAGGGCAGCACCGCGTACGACACCTTCAGCACGTCGAACTCGCCGCGCTCGGCCATGCCGTTGGTGACGTCGATGTCCGCGAAGGACACCTCGACCCGCGGTGCCTCCGGCACCAGGCCGTGCGCCCAGGCGTGGAAGACGAAGGTGTCGTTGGGGCAGGGCGAGTAGGCGATCCGCAGCGCCTGCGCCGCGTCGTCGCCGGTCGGGTGGGCAGCAGCGTCAATCATGTTCCGGTCCAACCTCCAGGGCCGCCGGGAGCTTCCCGAAGGCCGTCGTCAGGGCCGCCAGCGCCTCGCCGATCCGCCAGGCCGCGCGGTCCCGCGGGCCGACCGCGTTGGAGATCGCGCGGACCTCGGCCACCGGGACGCCGGCCGCCGCGGCCGCCTCCGCGACGCCGAAGCCCTCCATCGCCTCCGCCACCGCGCCCGGGTGGCGTGCCGTCAGCTCCGCCGCGCGCTCCGCGCTGCCGGTCACCGTGGAGACCGTCAGCACCGGGCCGTACGAGGCGCCCACGGCGTCCGCCAGGGTCCGGCCGAGCCGGCCGGGGGTGCGGTGCTCGGAGACGCCGAAACCGAGGTCGGCGACCGGCACGAAGCCGTCCGGGGTCTGCGCGCCGAGGTCGGCGGCCACGATCGTCTCGGCGACGGCCAGCGAGCCCACCGGCGCGGCCGGCGCGAAACCGCCGCCGATGCCCGCGGACACCACCAGGGTGTACGGCTCGCCCGCCGCGGCCGCCAGGGTCAGCTCCGTCGCGGTGGCAGCGGCGGCCGCCGCCGGGCCCACCCCGCCCGCGATCACCGTGGCGCCGACCATGGCGCTGCTCGCGGAGGCCAGACCGGCGGAAACGGCGTCGCGCTCGGCGGCGACCGCGGTCACCACCAGCAGCCGGCCGCCGCGGCCCGCCCGGTCGCGGCCGCCGCCGTCGCGCTCCGACACTCGCGCGGACACGTCCTGCGGGTCACTTCCCCCGGGTGAGCGTGAACTGGATGACGCGGTAGGACTCCGCGCCCGAGGTGTCGCCGGACTCCACGACGTTCAGCGTCACGGACTTGAGGATCGAGGACTGGCCGGTCTGCGGGTCCTGCTGGGTGAAGAGCTGGTCGCCGTCGACGGTCCAGTACGTCTCGTCCTTGAGCAGCTCCTGCGTGACCAGCGAGGTGTCGCGCACCACCAGCCAGCCCTTCTTGCCGATCGCCGGGTCCACGCCGATACGGACCTTGTCGCCGACGCCCACGGTGATGTGGTGCGTCGGCTTGGCCTGCAGGCACTGCACGAAGATCTCCTGCGGGAGCTTCTTGCCGTGGGCGTAGCACTTGTCGCCGGCCTCGGCCGTGACGGTCCTGGTGCCCACGGTCACGGTCGCCTGTGCGGTGGGCTTGTCGCAGGCGGTGAGGGCGACGAGCCCGAGGGAGAGGGCACCGATGGTGGCGGCAGCGCGGCGAATGCTCATGGGGGTGAGGCTACCGGGCGGCCGCCCCCGGCCTGCGCGGGGGTGCGACGTGTCCCCGCCCCGGTCACGCCCCCGCGCACCGCGCGCGGAGGGCCTCCGGGCCGCGCCGTGCGGGTCGCGCCGGGGCGCGCCGTCCGGTGTCGCGTCGCGCCCTGCTGCGTCGCGCGCCGACCCGTCAGGCCACCCGGGCGCGGGCGGTGCCGCCGCGGCGGGCCGCGCCCAGCAGACCGCGGACCGACACCGCGAACGCCAGCAGCACGAGCCCGGCCGCCACCGCCATGCCCAGCGGGCCGTTCAGCGGGAGCACTATGCCGAGACCGCCGCCGACCACCCAGGACAGCTGGAGGGCGGTCTCCGAGCGGGCGAAGGCCGAGGTGCGGACCTCCTCGGGGACGTCGCGCTGGATCAGCGCGTCCAGCGACAGCTTCGCGAGCGCCTGCGAGATGCCCGCGACCGCGGCGACCGCCGCGACCGTGAACAGCCCGAACCAGCCCGCCGCGACCGTCGCCGCCCCCAGCGCGCAGACCAGCACCCCGCCGATGATCACCTCCGGGCCGCGCGCCTTCAGCCAGGCGCCCAGCGCGGTGCCCAGCGCGTTGCCGGCGCCCGCCGCCACCACGACCACGCCCAGCGACGCCGCGGGCGTCAGCCCGCCCAGCGGATGCTCGCGCAGCATGAACGCCAGGAACATCGTCAGGAAGCCGGACAGCGCCCGCAGCCCCGAGTTGCCCTGGAGCGCGTGCAGCACCGAGGACCCGACGCCGAGCAGCCCCGGACGCCCCGTCCGCTTGCCCAGACCGCCGTCGGAGCCGCCCGGCAGGCTCCGCGGCTCCTCCGCGGGCTCCTCCTCGGCGGACAGCCGCGCCCGGTCCTCGCCGCGCGCCGAGTCCACCTTCGGGTCCAGCGTCATCGACAGCAGAGCGCCCGCCAGGTAGATCACGAACGCCCCGTACAGCGGCCACTGCGGCCCGATCGCGTGCAGGCCCGCGCCGACCGGCGCGGCCACCGCGGTGGTCAGCAGCCCGGCGAGGGTCACCCGCGAGTTCGCCTTCACCAGGGTGGTCCGGGCAGGGAGCACCCGTGGCACCACCGCGCTGCGCACCACGCCGTACGCCTTCGAGGCCACCAGCACGCCGAGCGCCGCCGGATACAGGCCGAGACCCGCGGTGGAGATCACCCCGGCCATCGTCCAGGCCAGCACCGCGCGAGCCACCAGCGACGCGGCCATCGCGGCCCTGCGGCCGTGGCCGAGCCGGTCGAGCAGCGGGCCGACGACCGGGGCGAGGATCGCGAACGGCGCCATCGTGATCAGCAGGTACAGCGCGACCCGGCCGCGCGCCTCGCCGGTCGGCACCGAGAAGAACACCGTGCTGGCGAGCGCGACGGTGACCAGCATGTCGCCGGCCGAGTGCACGGCGTGCAGTTCGATCAGTTTCGCCAGGCCCGACTCGCCCGCGCCGCCCGCGTGTGTCGAGCGCCTGACCCGGCGCACGACGGCGCCGCCGGAGCGCCCCACGCCGTTCGCGAGGGCGCGCCCGGCCCTGCGTACGGGCCCTGGGCCCGCGGTCACCGTTCGTGCCACGTTCGCAATCCTGCCCCAATTGGAAGTCCACGCACCCCCTCCTTTGCGCCCATGGTGCGCACAGGTAGCGTGCGATCGCGCAGAATGGTGGCAACAGGTGCACCCGAGGACGCTCGGGCAGACCGGGAAAGCAGGGAACGAACGCGTTGACGCGGTCCACAGGTCCGCTCCGCCGCCGCTCCCTTCACCGGGTCCGCCGGGTCCGTCCGCCCGCGAGCGCACACGTGAGACGGCGTAGAGAGAGAAAC
The DNA here is from genome assembly GCF_036353415.1 of Actinacidiphila polyblastidii. NCBI lineage: Bacteria > Bacillati > Actinomycetota > Actinomycetes > Kitasatosporales > Streptomycetaceae > Actinacidiphila > Actinacidiphila polyblastidii. Next base: position 75,517 of record NZ_JAZEWV010000029.1, on the reverse strand, counting down.
GATTTCTGTGAGTCCTGCGATGCGAAGCCGTACCCCTGACCGCCTGTGCGCCGAGGCGGTCGATGTCGCGCTTGCCGTGACCGAGGAGGCCGCCGGGCCACACGCGGTCGGTGAGCATCTCGGCGTCGTGGCCGAGGGCGACCGGGTCGTCACCCACTTCTTCGCCTGCAAGGAGCCCGCCTACCGCGGCTGGCAGTGGGCCACCACGCTGACCCGGGCGTCCCGCGCGAAGACCGTGACGATCGACGAGACCGTCCTGGTGCCGGGGCGCGACGCGGTGCTGGCGCCCGAGTGGGTGCCGTGGAGCGAGCGGCTGCGGCCCGGCGACATGGGCCCCGGCGACCTGCTGCCCACCGAGGCGGACGACCTGCGGCTCGAACCCGGCTGGACCGGCGAGGGCGCGCCCTCCGACGAGGAGGTCGAGGCGCTGGCCGCCGAGGCCGCGCAGGCCGGTGGCGCCGAGGACGAGGAGGTGCTCGCCCGGCCGCCCGCGGTCGCCACCATCGGCGCGGTCGCCGCCCAGCTCGGCTACGGCCGCCAGCGGGTGCTGTCCCGGTTCGGCCTGCACAGCGCGGCGGACCGCTGGGAGGAGCAGTTCGGCGGCAAGACGGTGATGGCCCAGGCGGCCCCCGCCAACTGCGTGAGCTGCGGCTTCCTGGTGCCGGTCGCGGGCTCGCTGAGCCAGGCGTTCGGCGTGTGCGCCAACGAGTTCTCACCCGCCGACGGCCGACTGGTCTCGCTCGGGTACGGCTGCGGCGGCCACTCCGAGGCGGCCGTCATGCCCGCGCCACCGCGCCCCGCGCCGATGGTCCTCGACGACCTCCACGACACGGAGGCGCTGCCGCTGCACCCGGACCCGCACGCCTCCGTGGACGCGCCCGAACGGGCCGAGGAGGACCCCGGCCGCTCCTGAGCGGGCTCCGGCGGGGCTCCTGCGGGACGCAGCCGCGGCGTGGCGGGGGCCGCGACCCGACGGAGGCCCGGCGTGACCGCGGGCGGCGTGCCGGCGTCCGGGCGGACGGAGGGCTGCCGCCGTCGCGTGGGGGTGCGGCCGCCAGGAGGCCGCCATGGCGGCGGTGCCGGGCCGGGGTGCCGCCAGGGCCGGGACGAGGCGGGGACGGGACGAGGAGGCGTCGTGGAGGCGCCGCGGCCCGGCGCGCGGGGTACCGCCGAATGGCGGTACCGTCACGAATGCAGGGCCCCGGACGGGGCCGACCGACCAGGCGACGGAAGGGCCGTACGTGACCCGCGCAGGTGTGAACCGAACGGCCCCGGAAGGCCACCCCGACCCCTTCCGCACCGCCTCCCTGCGCCACGCCGTCCTCACCGCCTGGGCCGGCTCCGCCGCCCGCTTCCGTGAGGACGCCAACGCCGAGGAGGACCTCGCCCTCGGCGGCTACCGCGACCGCCTCGTCATCGAGCTGGCCCAGAACGCCGCCGACGCCGCCGTCCGCGCCGGCGCCCCCGGCCGGCTCCGGCTGACCCTGCACGACGCCGAGCCCGGCGGCGAAGCCGTCCTCGCCGCCGCCAACACCGGCGCGCCCCTCGACGCCGCGGCCGTCGAGTCGCTCTCCACGCTGCGCGCCTCCGCCAAGCGCGACGACGGCCCCGGCGCCGTCGGCCGCTTCGGCGTCGGCTTCGCCGCGGTCCTCGCCGTCACCGACGAGCCCGCGGTCGTCGGCCGCACCGGGGGAGTGCGCTGGTCGCTCGCCGAAGCGCGCACGCTGGCCCAGGAAGTCCCGGGTCTGGCAGAGGAGTTGCGCCGCCGCGACGGCCATGTCCCGCTGCTGCGCATCCCGTTCCCGGCGGAGGGCAGCGCGCCCGACACGTACGACACGGTCGTCGTGCTGCCGCTGCGCGACGGCTCCGCGGAGGATCTGACACGCCGTCTGCTCATGGCCGTGGACGACGCGTTGCTGCTCGCGCTGCCCGCCCTGTCCGAGGTCGTCGTCGAAACCTCATCCGGCGTGCGGACGTTGACCCGGCGTCAGGGCGACGGCGGTGACGTGGTGATCGAGGACTCCGCGCGAAGTGCCCCCACTCGCTGGCGGGTCGACGCCTCGGGCGGGCCGCTGACCGCTGAACTCCTCAGCGACCGACCGGTGGAGGAGCGGCTGCGCCCGGTCTGGTCGGTGACCTGGGCGGTGCCGGTCGACGAGGACGGCGCCCCGGCCGCGCCCCGCACCGCCCCCGTCGTGCACGCGCCGACCCCGACCGACGAGCCGCTGGGCCTGCCCGCGCTGCTGCTGGCCTCCTTCCCGCTCGACCCGACCCGCCGGCACGCCGCGTCCGGGCCGCTCACCGACTTCCTGCTGAGCCGCGCCGCCGAGGCGTACGTCCGGCTGCTCGCCGGGTGGCGGCCGGTCGGCGTCGGCGTGGTGGACCTGGTGCCGGGACCGCTGGGCAAGGGGGAACTCGACGCCGAGCTGCGCCGCCGCATCCTCGCGGAGCTGCCCCGCACGGCCTTCCTGCCGCGCGCGGCGGAGCCCCCCGCGCCGGACGGCGCCACCCCGTACGCCGAAGCTCCGTACGCGCCCTATGAGCCCTACGCGCCCTACGCGGACGCCGCCGCCCACGCCGAGCAGGACACCTGGGACGGCGGCGGTCCGCTGGCCGGCGAGAGCCAGGCGCTGCGCCCGGTCGAGGCCGAGGTCGTCGAGGGCGCCACCGCCGAGGCGGTCCTGGTGCTCGCCGAGGTGCTGCCGACCCTCGTCCCGGCCGCCCTCGAACGCCGCCCCGCGCTGCGCCAGTTGGGCGTCGCCCGGCTCACCCTCGCCGACGCCGTGGACCGCCTGGCCGGCGCCGAACGCCCGGCCGGCTGGTGGTGGCGGCTCTACGACGCGCTGGCCGGCACCGACGCCGACGTGCTCAGCGGCCTGCCGGTGCCGCTGGCCGACGGCCGTACCGTGGTCGGCCCCCGCCAGGTGCTGCTGCCGGTGGCCGGGGAGGACGGGCGCGCATCCGCCGACCCGGCGCTGCTGTCCCGCCTCGGCCTGCGCGTCGCCCACGCGGACGCCGCCCACCCGCTGCTGGAGAAGCTCGGCGCCTCGCCCGCCACGCCCCGGGCGGTGCTGACCACCCCGCAGGTGCGGGCCGCCGTGGCCGCCTCCCTCGACGACGACCGGGCCGCCTGGGACGACGAGAGCGGCCTGGACGCCGAGGAGCTGGCGCAGACCGTGCTCGGCCTGGCCAGGGCGGCCGGCCTGGCGCCCGGCGACGAACCGTGGCTGGCCGCCCTCGCGCTCCCCGACGAGGACGGCGAACTCGCCCCCGCCGGCGAGCTGATCCTGCCCGGCAGCCCGCTGGAGTCGGTGCTGCGCGAGGGCGAACTCGCCGCCGTGGACGCCGACCTGGCCGACCGCTGGGGCGAGCAGCCGCTGACCGCCGTCGGCGTCCTCGCCACCTTCGCCCTGGTCCGCGCCGACGACGTCGTGCTCGACCCCGACGACCTCGAACCCCGCGACACCGACTGGGCCGAGCCGGACGACGTGGGCCTGCTGGACGCCGTCGACGTGTGGTGCGAGGACGTCCTCGACCAGCTGCCGGAGACCGACGTGCCGCCGGTCGCCACCGAGATCGTCGGGGTGCGCGACCTCGACCTGGTGGACGACGACGCCTGGCCGCAGGCGCTCGCCCTGCTCTCCCGGCCGCCGCTGCGCGACGCCGTCACCGCGCAGGTCCGGGTGCTCCTCCCCGACGGCACCACCGAGTCCGTACGCCCCTACGCCGCCTGGTGGCTGCGGGACCACCCGGTGCTCGACGGGCGCCGTCCGGTCGGCCTGCGCGCGGCCGGCGGCGACCGGCTGCTCGCCGGGCTCTACGACGAGGCGCACACCGACCTCGCGGTCGACGAACAGGTGCTGCGCGCCCTCGGGGTGCGCACCTCGGTGGCCGCGCTGCTCGCCGAACCCGGGGGCGCCGCCGAGCTGCTGGCCCGGCTCGCCGACCCCGCCCGCACCGTAGGGACCGCGCAACTCCACCGGCTCTACACGGCGCTGGCCGCCCTCGACCCCGAAGAGGTCACGCTCCCCGACGAGGTGCGGGCCGTCGTCGACGGCGAACCGGTCGTCGTCGCTGCGGCCGAGGCGCTCGTCGCCGACGCCCCGGACCTGCTGCCGCTGGCCGCCGGGCGGCCGCTGCTGCCGGTGCCGCCGCGGCTGGCCGCCGAACTGGCCGAGCTCTTCCAGGTGAGCCGGCTGAGCGAGGCCCTGACCGCCGAGGTGTCCTCCGAGGGCGAGGTCCACGAGGTGCTCGCCGCCGTGCACGACCTGCTCCCCGGGGCGCCCACCACGTACGTCGAGCACGAGCAGCTGCTCGTCACCGGCGGCGTCGAGGTGGACTGGCGCTACACCGGCGGGGTCCTGCACGCCTCCACGGTGGAGGGTGTGGCGGCCGGACTGGCCTGGGCCTCCGGCCACTGGGAGCGCCGCTTCGAGCTGGCCGCGCTGCTCGAAGACCCCACCCGCACCGAGGAGTTGTCGCGGGACCGCTGGTTCGACTAGGGCCTGTCGCCGGGATCTGCGCGGCGCCCCGGCGTACCCCGATCCCCAGCGTCTCCCGCTCGCCGGCGCTGCCCGGCCAGGCCCGACCCGGGGCGGCGCGGCGCCGATCACCGCGAGGCTGTCCAGGGTCCGCTGGGCCCGCAACTCCTGGACGATGCCAGACGCGGTGTTGGCGACGATCACGAAGCCGAACAGGCCGTCCTGGATCGGGCCCACGACGAGGGCGACCAGCAAGAGCACGCCGACGATCGCGTGGAAGCGGGTGAAGACGTTCGCCCGGACGATGTCCGAGGTGGGCCGCCAGGAGCGGACGGGCACGTCGTCGACCTCGCCGCGCGCGACGCGCTCCGCGACCTGCGCGCCGGTCGGTCCCGGGCCGCGCCCGCCCGGGCCGGGGGCGGCGGTGCGGTGGCGGCGGTGCGGCCGGGTCAGCCGGCGAGCGGCCCCGGTCCGGAGTCCTGCCCGGGGCGCTGCCCGCCCTCGGCGGGGGCGTCGGCGCCGGCCGCCGTGGCGCGCCGGATGGCGTCCCGGCGGGCGCGTACGTACCACAGGCCCACCAGGCCGAGGCAGCCGCCGGCCAGGCAGGTCCAGATGAACCAAGTGTGGCCGTGGTCGGAGTACCAGCCGTAGAAGGGCAGCTGCCCGACGAACAGCGCGAACCACACGCTCATGCCGACGACGACCGTCGCGACGTCGTTCGCCTCCAGCGGCGCGGGTGCCTCGCGCAGGGGGACGCGCTCCTTGCTGCTCATGCGGACATCGTAAGCGGCACCCCGGTGGTGGCGGAGGCGGGTCGCGGAGGCCGGGCGGCACAGGGGTCTACGCGCGAAGATAGCGTTCCGTTTGTTGTTTGTTCATACTGAAACAGTCACTCGTTGACTGAAAACATTCGTATGATCGCCCAATCTGCGGCGAATTCGAGCCACGAAGAGGACCCGCATGTCCACCTCGGCCCCCGCCACGGTCGGCGCGCCCACCCCCACCGGGCGTTCGCGCGCGACCGGCCTGGACCGTTACTTCCGGATCTCCGAGCGCGGTTCATCCATCCCGCGGGAGATCCGCGGCGGCCTCGCCACCTTCTTCGCGATGGCCTACATCATCGTGCTCAACCCGATCATCCTCGGGTCGGCCGTCGACAAGTTCGGCCATCATCTGGACGGCGGGCAGCTTGTCACCGCGACCGTCATCACCGCCGCCTTCACCACCCTGCTGATGGGCGTGGTCGGCAACGTGCCCGTCGCCCTCGCCGCCGGCCTCGGCGTCAACACGGTCGTCGCCCTCCAGCTCGCCCCCCGGATGAGCTGGCCCGACGCCATGGGCATGGTCGTGCTGGCCGGCTTCGCGATCATGATCCTGGTCGCCACCGGACTGCGCGAGCGCGTGATGAGCGCGGTGCCGCTGGGCCTGCGCAAGGGCATCGCGATCGGCATCGGCCTGTTCATCCTGCTGATCGGCCTGGTGGACTCCGGCTTCGTCAGCCGCATCCCGGACGCCGCGCACACCACTGTGCCGCTGCAACTCGGCGCCGACGGCCACCTCACCGGCTGGCCGGTGCTCGTCTTCATCCTCGGCACGCTGCTGACGCTGGCGCTGGTCATCCGCAAGGTGCCCGGCGCGATCCTGATCTCCATCGTCTCCATGACGGTGCTCGCGCTGATCCTCGACGCGGTCGCCGACATCCCGGCCGACAAGTGGGGGCTGACCGTCCCCAAGTGGCCCGGCGACCCGGTCTCCGCGCCCGACTTCGGGCTGATCGGCAAGGTCAGCCTCTTCGGCGGCTTCCACCAGGTCGGCGTGCTGACCGGCATCCTCTTCGTCTTCACCGTGCTGCTGTCGTGCTTCTTCGACGCGATGGGCACCATCCTCGGCGTCAGCGACGAGGCCGGGCTGCTCGACGCCAAGGGCGACCTGCCCGGCATGAGCAAGGTGCTGATGATCGACGGCATCGCCACGGCCGCCGGCGGCGCGACGTCCTCCTCCGCCAACACCTGCTTCGTGGAGTCCACCGCGGGCGTCGGCGAGGGCGCCAGGACCGGCCTGGCCAGCGTGGTGACCGGCCTGATGTTCGTCTTCGCGCTGTTCCTCACGCCGCTGGCGACGATGGTCCCGGCCCAGGCCGCCACGCCCGCGCTGGTCGCGGTCGGCTTCCTGATCCTGGCCGGATCGATCCGCGAGATCGACTGGAGCGACTTCACCATCGCGGTGCCGGCGTTCCTGACCATGGTGCTGATGCCGTTCACCTACTCGATCACCAACGGCATCGGCATCGGCTTCCTGACCTTCTGCCTGCTGCGCGTCGCCGCCGGCCGCTGGCGTGAGGTCCCGATCGCCCTCTACGTGGTCGGCGCCGTCTTCGCCTTCTACTACCTGATGCCGGCGCTCGGCCTGGTCTGAGCGTCCTCCCGGCCGTAGAAACGGTCGGTCTCCTCGACGGCGGCCATGAACCGCTCGTCGAAGTCATCGCGGATGAGCGTCCTGGCCACGTAGTCCTGGGCGCTCATTCCGCGTTTCGCGGCATGGCGGCTGATCCGGTCCCACAGGTCGGCGTCAATCCGGAGGCTGAGCACTCTCGATGCCATGACCCCACGGTCCCCGGACCGGGCGCCTCGGCGTGTCGCTTTCCGCCGAAATATCACCCGTATGGGTGATATCCGGTCGCCTCGTGCCGGTCGCGACGTGACAGTCGGAGGGTGAGAGCCGGAGCGCGAGCGGGCCGCGTGTCCGACGGCTGCAGGCTCCCCTGGGGCGAGGGTGCACCGGTGTGACGCAGGAGATGCGTGGCAGGTGTACTTAGTCTAGGTAATGAGCTAACCTAATGAACGTGACCGAACTGTCCGAGGCCGACCGCGCCGCCGTCAGCGAACTGCGCGGAGCCGTGATGAGACTGTCTCGGCGACTGCGCCACCAGCGCGTCGACGAGTCGCTCAGCCCCACCGAGATGTCGGTGCTGGGCACCCTCGCCCGCTGCGGGTCCGCGACCCCGGGGGAGCTGGCCCGCAAGGAGCACGTCCAGCCCCCGTCGATGACCCGGATCGTGGCGATGCTGGAGGCCAAGGGACTGGTCCGCAGGGAGCCGCACCCCGACGACCGACGCCAGGTCGTGGTGAGCCGCACCGAGCAGGCCGAGGCGATGCTCGCCGAGAGCCGCAACCGGCGCAACGCCTGGCTGGCGCAGCTCGCCGAGGGACTGGACGAGGAGGACCTCGCGGTGCTCCGCCAGGCGGCCCCCGTCCTCGAGAAGCTGGCCCACCTGTGAGGCCCCCCGCACGACGGCCCGCACGGCCGCACGCGCGGCGCCTCGCCCGCCCGCCCCTCACCCCTGCCGCCCGCCGCGCCTCCAGGACGGCGACCCCGTCGTGCGGAGGCGGCGCGCCCGCAGCACCCGAGGAACCCGAAGAACCCGCAGACATGACGAAGGGCAGGCGAGAACCGATTGAGTTCGGCAGCCGGACCACACACCGCAACCGAACCTGACCGTCCGGCGGAGACCAGGACGAGCACCTTCAGCGCACTGAAGATCCGCAACTACCGGCTGTTCGCCACCGGTGCCGTGATCTCCAACACGGGCACCTGGATGTCGCGGATCGCCCAGGACTGGCTGGTCCTCAGCATCACCGGCTCGTCCTTCGCCGTGGGCATCACCACGGCGCTGCAGTTCCTGCCCATGCTGCTGTTCGGGCTCTACGGCGGCGTCATCGCCGACCGCTACCCCAAGCGCAAGATCCTGCTGTGCACCCAGCTCGCGCTCGGCCTGCTCGGCCTGATGCTCGCCACCCTCACGCTCAGCGGCGTCGTCCAGGTCTGGCACGTCTACACCATCGCCTTCCTGCTCGGCGTGGTCACCGTCGTGGACAACCCCACCCGGCAGACCTTCGTGGCGGAGATGGTCGGCCCGTCCGTGCTCCGCAACGCCGTCTCGCTGAACGCCGCCAACTTCCAGGCGGCCCGCCTCGTCGGCCCCGCCGTCGCCGGCGTGCTGATCACCGCGGTCGGCAGCGGCTGGGCGTTCCTCGTCAACGGCCTGTCGTTCTTCGCGCCGCTCCTCGGCCTGCTGCTGATGCGCACCTCGGAGCTGCACAAGATCGAACGCGCCCCGCGCGGCAAGGGCCAGCTCCGCGAGGGTCTGCGCTACGTCGCCGGCAAGCCCGAACTCATCTGGCCGATCGTGCTCGTCGGCTTCATCGGCACCTTCGGCTTCAACTTCCCGATCTGGCTCTCCGCCTTCGCCAACAAGGTCTTCGACAGCGGCGCCGGCACCTACGGCCTGCTCAACACCCTGATGGCGGCCGGCTCCCTGATCGGCGCGCTCCTCGCCGCCCGCCGTACCCGCACCCGGCTGCGCATGCTGGTCGCCGCCGCCCTGCTGTTCGGGCTGCTGGAGTCGGTGGCGTCCCTCGCCCCGACCTTCTGGGTCTTCGCCGCCCTGCTGGTGCCGATCGGCGTCTTCGGGCTGACCTTCAACACCACCGCCAACGCCACCGTGCAGCTCGCCACCGACCCCGTCATGCGCGGCCGGGTGATGAGCCTGTTCATGATGGTCTTCGTCGGCGGCACCCCGGTCGGCGGCCCGGTCATGGGCTGGGTCACCGACACCTACGGCGCGCGGATCGGCTTCCTGTCCGGCGGCCTGGTCTCCGCGGGCGCCGCGGCCGCGGTCGGGCTGGTGCTGGCCCGTGCGGGCGGCCTGCGGCTGCGGGTCAACCTGCGCCGCGCCAAGGACCAGCCGCTGATCTCCTTCGTGCCCCGCGACGCCGACGGCGCGGCCCCCGCCGACGCCGAGGCACCCCGGCTCAGCTCGGCCGCATGAGGCTGTTCGTGGCGCTGCTGCCCGCGCCGGCCGCGGCCGGCGAACTGGCGGCGGCGCTGCGGCCCCTCCACCGTCTCCCCGACGCCGGCGCGCTGCGCTGGACCGCACCCGAGAGCTGGCACTTCACCCTCGCCTTCCTCGGCGAGGTCCCCGACCACGTCCGGCCGGACCTCGACCTGCGGCTGGAGCGCGCCGCGCACCGCCACGGCCCCCACGACCTGCGGCTCGCCGGCGCCGGCCGGTTCGGCGACCACGTGCTGTGGGCGGGCGCGGAAGGCGACACGACGGCGCTGGGCCGGCTCGCCGACTCCGTACGGGCCGCCGCGCGCCGCGCCGGGGCGCCGCCCGACGAGGAGCGCGGCTTCCGCCCCCACCTGACCCTGGCCCGCGCCCAGCGCTCCCGGCCGGTACGGCTGCGGCCGCTCGCCGACGCGCTGGCCGGCTTCCGCGGCTCGCCGTGGTCCGCGGACACCCTCTGCCTGGTCGGCAGCGTCCTGCCGCGCTCCGGGGTGCCGGGGGAGCAGCCCCGCTACGACGCCGTGGCGTCCTGGCCGCTGGGCGGCGAGCATCCCCCGGGCGGACCGGATGACGGCCCCGCGGGCACGGCCGGTTAACCTCGAAGGGTGGACCCCAAGACCCGTACCCGCGTGATGACCGCCGCCTTCGTCCTGATGATCGCGGTGGTGGTCGTGGCCGCCGCGATCCACTGACCGCGACGGCCCCACACGCCGGCCGGGCGTCGGCCGCGCCACCGGTCAGGAAGTCACCAGGCGAACGCCTCCGGGGACGGGCCGGGACCCGGGAAGATCTCCTCGAGCGAGGCCAGGAACTCCTCCGGCAGCGTCAGCTCCACCGCCCGCAGCGCCGAGTCCAGCTGGTCCTGCGTCCGCGGCCCGACGATCGGACCGGTCACGCCCGGCCGGGTCAGCAGCCAGGCCAGGCCCACGTCGCCGGGCTGCAGGCTGTGCTTGTCGCACAGGTCCTCGTACGCCTGGACCTGCTCGCGCTGCTCCTTCGACTTCAGCGACTCAGCCGCGCGCCCGCTGGTCGACCGTGCGCCGCCGCCCTCCCGCTGCTTGCGCAGCGCGCCGCCGAGCAGGCCGCCGTTGAGCGGCGACCAGGGGATGACACCCAGGCCGTACTGCTCGGCGGCCGGGATGACCTCCATCTCGGCCCGCCGCTCCATCAGGTTGAACAGGCACTGCTCGCTCACCAGGCCGAGCGAACCGCGCCGCGCGGCCGCCTCGTTGGCCTGGGCGATGTGCCACCCGGCGAAGTTGCTGGAGCCGGCGTAAAGGATCTTGCCCTGCTGCACCAGCACGTCGACGGCCTGCCAGATCTCCTCCCACGGCGCCAGCCGGTCCACGTGGTGGAACTGGTACAGGTCGATGTGGTCGGTGCCCAGGCGCTTCAGGCTCGCCTCGACCCCCCGGCGGATGTTGACCGCGGAGAGCCGGTCGTAGTTCGGCCACTCCTCGCCCTCGGCCGCCATGTTGCCGTAGACCTTGGTGGCCAGCACCGTCTTGTCGCGACGGCCGCCGCCCTTCGCGAACCAGCTTCCGATGATCTCCTCGGTGCGGCCCTTGTTCTCACCCCAGCCGTAGACATTGGCGGTGTCGAAGAAGTTGACGCCCGCGGCGAGCGCCGCGTCCATGATCGCGTGGCTGTCGGCCTCGTCGGTCTGCGGACCGAAGTTCATCGTCCCCAGCACCAGTCGGCTGACCTTCAGACCGGTACGTCCGAGCTGCGTGTATTCCATGGAGGTCAAGCCAAGCTCTTCGAGTGCGCTCGAATCAAGGGCCGCCCGCGGCGGTCCCGACAGGTGGTACGCCGCGCGCTCTCAGGCAGCCTCGTACGGCGCTCCGACGCCCCACGCCTGGTACACCGCGTCCGCGAACGCCGCTGCCAGCTTGTGCTCGCCCCTGACGTTGGGGTGGGTGCCGTCGTAGGTGTCCAGCAGGATGTCGTAGCCGTCCGGGCGTGAGGCCATCAGCAGCGGGGACTCGGGGCTGTCCAGGTCGGCGACGGACTTCGCCATCCGTTCGTTCAGCTCCGCGCACTGGCCGGCGAAGTCCGGGTCCAGGTCGGCCCGGGTGTTCGGGATCACCGGCAGCAGCACCATCCGCAGGCGGGGCCGCGCCGTGCGGGCCGCCGCGATGAACCGCACCACGTTCCGCGCGGTCTCCTCGGCGTCGCTGTAGAAGCCGAGGTCGATCAGGCCGAGCGATATCAGCAGCATGTCCGGCCGGTGCTCGCGGACCGCGTCCCCGATCAGCGGCACCATGTGCCGCCAGCCCTCGCCCCAGCCCGCCAGATGGCGGCGGGCGTGCGCCGGGAACGAGGGGTCGGCGTAGTCCGCCGACACCGCCGAGTCGCTCGCCCGGTCGTACAGCGTGACCCGCGGGCCCACCACGGAAAAAGGCTCCCCAGCGGCGCACAGGTGCTGCCACATCCGGTAGCGCCAGGTGAAGTCGCCGGCCGAACCGACGGTCATGGAATCGCCGACGAAGAGGTACCGCATGCGGGGCATCATCCCGGACTCGCCTGCGACCAGGGACACTGGGGTGCATGCGTGCGTACCTCCCGGCGGCGGCCGTATGCGCCGCCCTCGCCCTGGCCTGCGGTTCCGCCCTGCCCGCCGTCGCCGACAGCGGACCTTCCGTGGCTTTCCGGATAGGCGATCCACGGATCACGGAATCCAGCGGGCTGGCCGCCAGCCGCGCCCACCCGGGCGTCTACTGGACGCACAACGACAGCGGTGACGGCCCGTACGTCTTCGCCGTCGACTCCACCGGGAAGACCCTCGCCAAGGTCACCATGCGCGGCGTCCACGCCCGCGACGTGGAGGCGATCTCGATCGGCCCGGACGGCGACCTCTACGTCGGCGACATCGGCGACAACCTCGACGGCACCTGGCCCGAGGTGTGGATCTACCGCTTCCACGAACCCCAGCAGCTCCACGACCAGACCGTCGACGTCACCCGCTACAAGGTCCGCTACCAGGGCGGCCCGCGGAACGCCGAAGCGCTGATGGTCCAGCCCACCACCGGGCGGGTCTACATCGCCAGCAAGCACGAGGACGGCGGCCACCTCTACGCCGGACCGGCCAAGCTCAGCACCGAGGGCGTGAACCTCTTCCACCCCGTCGCCGACGTGCCCTGGGTGACCGACGGCGCCTTCTCCCCCGACGGCAGCCGCCTGGTGCTGCGCGGCTACTTCTGGTCCACCGAGTACCGCTGGGTGGACGGCCTGCCGAAGAAGCTCGCCAGCCTGGACGTGCCGATGGAACCGCAGGGCGAGTCGGTGACCTTCACCACCGACGGTCGCGCGCTGATGTACGGCAGCGAGGGCAAGGACAGCCAGGTCTGGCGGGTCCCGCTGAGCGCCGCGGACCTCCCGGCCGACGACGCCTCGCCCTCAGCCGCCCCCGGCCACGGGAGCAGCGCGAGCACCGCCAAGGACGTCCCGGCGCACAAGGCGGGCAACAAGGTGCTGGGCTTCGCGATCCTCGCCGGCATCGCCGCGCTCGGCTACGGGCTGCGCAAATCGCTGCGCCGCCCCAGGAAGGACTGAGCCGTCCGCGGCAGGGGGAGGGCGGCGGAACGCGGGAGGGCTCGAGATCGGGCAGCCCCCAAGCCTGCGCCCCGCCGGTCAGAGGGAGGGCCCGTGCGCGGGCCCTCCCGTCGTCAACGGGTCACAGCTTCCCGATGACGTAGTCGATGCAGGCGGTCAGCGCCTCGACGTCGGCCGGGTCGACGGCCGGGAACATCGCCACCCGCAGCTGGTTGCGGCCCAGCTTGCGGTAGGGCTCGGTGTCGACAATGCCGTTGGCCCGCAGCACCTTCGCCACCGCGGCGGCGTCGATGCCGTCCTCGAAGTCGATCGTGCCGACGACCTGGGAGCGCTTGGCCGGGTCCGCGACGAACGGAGCGGCGTACGACGCCTTCTCGGCCCACCCGTACAGCCGCGAGGACGAGTCCGCGGTGCGGTCGACCGCCCACTTCAGGCCGCCCTGGCCGTTGATCCACTCCAGCTGCTGGTTCAGCAGGAAGAGCGTGGCGAGCGCCGGGGTGTTGTACGTCTGGTTCTTCTGCGAGTTGTCGATCGCCGTGGGCAGGTCGAAGAACGCCGGGATGTGCCGGCCGGACGCCGCGATCGAGGCGGCGCGCTCCAGCGCTGCCGGGGAGAACGCGGCCAGCCACAGGCCGCCGTCGGCCGCGAAGGACTTCTGCGGCGCGAAGTAGTACACGTCCGTCTCGGTGATGTCGACCGGCAGACCGCCGGCGCCCGAGGTCGCGTCCACCAGGACCAGCGCGCCGTCGTCGGCGCCCGCGACGCGCCGGATCGGCGCGGCGACGCCCGTGGACGTCTCGTTGTGGGTGAACGCGTATACGTCCACGCCCGCTTCGGCGGCCGGGTCCGGGTGGGTGCCGGGCTCCGACTTGACGATCGTCGGCTCCGCCAGCCACGGCGCGAGCTGCGCCGCCTTCGCGAACTTCGAGGAGAACTCGCCGAAGGACAGGTGCTGGGACTTCTGGTTGATCAGACCGTGCGTGGCGATGTCCCAGAACGCGGTGGACCCACCGTTGCCGAGCACCACCTCGTAGCCGTCGGGCAGCGAGAACAGCTGCCGGACGCCGTCACGGACCTGCCCCACCAGGTTCTTCACCGGCGCCTGGCGGTGGGAGGTGCCGAGCAGGGACGTCCCGGTGGCGGCCAGGGCGTCGAGCGCCTCGGTCCGTACCTTGGAGGGGCCCGACCCGAACCGTCCGTCGGCGGGCTTGATGTCAGCGGGAATCTGAATATCGGCCACGCTCGCAGCGTAGTGCGTAACCGTCATGTTTCCGTGACCGTCCCACCGGGTGAGACGCCGTGAGACGGGCGCTCCCGCCGGCGCCGAGCCGGTGCCGCACTCACGCCGCACTGACGCCGCGCCGACGTGCGGCGGCGCGGTGCGGGCACCCCGGAACGGGCAAGCTGGACCCATGGAACCTGGTCTCACGCCCGACGCCGAGCGGGATCTGCGGGCCGCGGTGCGCGGAGACGTCGCCGCCGACGCCGGGTCCCGCGCCCTGATGACCATGGACGCCTCCAACTACCGCCGGGTGCCCGCGGCGGTGGTCGCCCCCCGGGACGCGGACGACGTCGCGGCGGCCCTGACCGTGTGCCGCGAGCACGGCCTGCCCGTCGTACCGCGCGGCGGCGGCACCTCCATCGCCGGCCAGGCGACCGGCACCGGGGTCGTGCTGGATTTCACCCGGTACATGAACCGCGTCCTTGACGTGGACCCCGCGGCCAGAACCGCCGGCGTCCAGCCGGGAGTCGTGCTGGACGACCTGGCGGCGGCCGCCGCCCCGTACGGCCTCGCCTTCGGCCCGGACCCCTCCACACACAGCCGCTGCACGCTCGGCGGCATGATCGGCAACAACTCCTGCGGCGCGCACTCCGTGGCCTGGGGCACCACCGCGGACAACGTGCGGGCGCTCGACGTCCTCACCTACCGCGGCGAACGCCTCCACCTGGCCGGCGGCCTGCCGGAAGGCGGCGCCCCGGCGCTGCGCGACGGGCTGCGCCGCCTCGCCGACGACCACCTCGCCCTGTTGCGCACCGGATTCCCCCAGCTGCCGCGCCGGATCTCCGGCTACGCCCTCGACAGCCTGCTCCCGGAACACGGCCGCGACGCGGTCCGGGCCTTCACCGGCAGTGAGGGAACCCTCGGGGTGCTCACCGAGGCGACCGTCGGGCTGGTGCCCGTCCCCGCTGCCCGCGCCCTGGTCGTGCTCGGCTACCCCGACGAGTCAGCGGCCGCGGAGGCCGCCCATCTGCTCCTGCCGCAGCGGCCCTTGACCATCGAGGGCATGGCGGCGGACCTTGTCGGCCCGCGGGGCGCGAGCCTGCCGCGCGGCGGGGCCTGGCTGTTCGTCGAGGTCGGCGGCGACCACCCTGACGAGGCCCTGGCGCGCGCCCGGGAGCTGTGCCGTACGGCGGACGACGGCGTGACCGGCCACGCCGTCGTCGCCGGGCCCGCGGAACAACGCGCCCTGTGGCGGATCCGTGAGGACGCCGCCGGCATCGCCACCCGGATGCCCGACGGGAGCGAGGCCTGGCCGGGCTGGGAGGACTGCGCGGTTCCTCCGGCCCGACTGGGCGCGTATCTGCGGGAATTCCGGGCCCTGCTGGCCGAGCACGGGCTGCGCGGGGCGCCGTACGGCCACTTCGGCGACGGATGCGTCCACGTGCGGATCGACTTCGACCTCGTGGACAAGGCCGGAGTCGCCCGCTTCCGCCGCTTCTCCGAGGCCGCCGCCGACCTGGTGGTGTCGCACGGCGGCTCGCTCTCCGGCGAGCACGGCGACGGGCAGGCGCGCGCCGAGATGCTGCCGAAGATGTACGGCCCGGAATTGATCGCACTCTTTTCAGTTTTCAAGGAACTCTGGGATCCCGACCGCGGAATGAACCCGGGGATGCTCGTGCGTCCCGAGGAAATTGATACCAACCTCCGCTTCGCCGTGCTTCCCCCCGCGAACTCCCGTCCCGTCGACGTGGAATTCACCTATCCGGATGACCGAGGGGATTTCTCCGCCGCCGTCCGGCGCTGCGTCGGGGTCGCCAAATGCCGGACCGCGGCGCCCCCCGGCGACTCCGCGGTCATGTGCCCGTCCTTCCGCGCCACCGGGGACGAGCGCCACTCCACCCGCGGTCGGGCCCGGTTGCTGCACGAGATGCTGGCCGGCGAACTGATCACCGACGGCTGGCGCTCCACCGACCTGCGCGACGCCCTCGACCTGTGCCTTTCCTGCAAGGGATGCCGCACGGACTGCCCGGTCGGAGTCGACATGGCCACGTACAAGGCGGAGTTCCTGCACCACCACTACCGGCGCCGGCTGCGGCCCCGCGCGCACTACGCGATGGGCTGGCTGCCGGTGTGGCTGCGGGCCGCGGCGCCATTCGCGAGGCTGCTGTCCGCACTTGCCGCAAACCGATCGGTGGCATCGCTGCTGAAACGTATCGGCGGGCTCGCACGGGAGCGCGAACTGCCCGAACTGGCATCCGAGACATTCACTCGATGGTGGAGTGCCAGAAACACGAACGGCCTAACGGCCGAGGCAGCTGAGCCGACGGTGGTCCTGTGGCCCGACACTTTTACCGAGCATCTCTCGCCCGCGTCCGGGCGCGCCGCGGTCCGGGTCCTCGAAGCGGCGGGACTGCGGGTGGTCACACCGCCCCAAGCCGTCTGCTGCGGCCTGACCTGGGTCTCCACCGGCCAACTCGGCCACGCCAAGGCCGTGATGCGGCGCACTCTCGACCGGCTCGAACCGCTGCTCGACGCCGGGCTGCCCCTCGTCGTCCTCGAACCGAGCTGCGCCGCGGCGCTGCGCGCCGATCTGCCGGAACTCCTCGGCCCCGGCGAGCCGCGGGCGGCCCGGCTCGCCGCGTCGGTGCGGACCTTCGCCGAGACGCTGGAGGAGTTCGCGCCCGGTTGGCGGCCGCCGCGGATCGACCGCGCGGTCGCCGGACAGACGCACTGCCACCAGCACGCCGTGCTCGGCGACGCGGCCGACCGCAGGCTGCGCGAGCGCGCCGGACTCACCGGCGAACTCACCGGCGGCTGCTGCGGCCTCGCCGGCAACTTCGGCTTCGAGCGGGGGCACTTCGAGGTGTCGCAAGCGTGCGCGCAGGAGGCGCTGCTGCCCGCCCTGCGGGCCGCCGCTCCCGGCACGGCCGTCCTCGCGGACGGCTTCTCCTGCCGCACCCAGATCGCCCAGCTCGGCGGCGTCCGCGCGCGGCACCTCGCCGAGGTGCTGGCAGAGGGGCTGGACGGGCAGCCGCCCGAGCCCCGGCCGGAATCCGAACCGCCCGAGTCCTCTGAGCGGGCGCCTGCCGACGACGCGAGGTAAGGGACGCGACACAGGGGGCGGAGCCCCTTACCGCGACCCCGCCCCGCTGTGCCTGCCCGCCCGCCGGTCGGCCTGCCGCCGACCGGCATGCCGACCGCTTCGCTCAGCCGCCGATCCGCTCGTACCCCTCGACGTCCTGCGGGCCGCGCGGGCCGGGCCCGATGTAGCGCGCCGACGGCCGGACCAGGCGGCCGGTACGTTTCTGCTCCAGGATGTGGGCCGACCAGCCCGCGGTGCGCGCACAGGTGAACATCGAGGTGAACATGTGCGCGGGGACCTGCGCGAAGTCCAGCATGATCGCGGCCCAGAACTCGACGTTCGTGGCCAGCACCCGGTCGGGGCGGCGGGCGTGCAGCTCGGCGAGGGCCGCCTTCTCCAGGGCCTCCGCGACCTCGTAGCGCGGCGCGCCCAGCTCACGCGCCGTACGCCGCAGCACCCGGGCCCGCGGGTCCTCCGCGCGGTAGACGCGGTGCCCGAAGCCCATCAGGCGCTCGCCGCGGTCCAGCGCGGACTTCACGTAGCCCTCGGCGTCGCCGGTGCGCTCGATCTCCTCGATCATGCCGAGGACCCGCGAGGGCGCACCGCCGTGCAGCGGGCCGGACATCGCGCCGACCGCGCCCGAGAGCGCCGCCGCGACGTCCGCACCCGTCGACGCGATCACCCGGGCGGTGAACGTCGAGGCGTTCATGCCGTGTTCCGCGGCGGAGGTCCAGTACGCGTCGACCGCCGCGACGTGCTTGGGGTCGGGCTCGCCGCGCCAGCGGATCATGAAGCGCTCGGTGATGGACTGCGCCTTGTCGATCTCCCGCTGCGGCACCATCGGCAGGCCCTGGCCGCGGGCGGACTGGGCGACGAACGACAGCGCCATCACGGCCGCGCGCGCGAGGCCGTCCCTGGCCTCGTCCGCGTCGATGTCCAGCAGCGGCTTGAGGCCCCAGACGGGGGCGAGCATCGCCAGCGCGGACTGGACGTCCACGCGGATGTCGCCGGAGTGCACCGGGATCGGGAACGGCTCGGCGGGCGGCAGTCCGGGGTTGAACCGCCCGTCCACCAGCAGGCCCCACACGTTGCCGAAGCCCACGTGCCCGACGAGTTCCTCGATGTCGACCCCGCGGTAGCGAAGCGACCCACCCTCCTTGTCCGGCTCGGCGATCTCCGTCTCGAACGCGATGACTCCTTCGAGTCCCGGCACGAAGTCGGACATGAGGCGGCTCCTCTGAACGATCTTGCTTCGACGATGCTGACAGGTTGAGACAGTGCTGCCGAGATGGTGTGCGGCCGTCAATTCTCCCGGCAGACGGCCGGGAGAGGCAGGGTGAGATCGCGCACACCGGTGGCTGGGGCACGCGGTTCGCCACCCGTCCTGCAAGATGGCCGCGTGCGAGAACCACAGAACGTGCGCGACGACGATCCCGCTGCCATGCGGCGCCAGTACCGCGAGGCCGGGCTGACCGAGGCGGAACTGCCGGACGACCCGTACGAGCAGTTCGCCCGCTGGTTCGGCGACGCGGTGAGGGCCACCGAGAGGGGCGCACTCACCGAACCCAACGCCATGGTGGTGTCGACCACCGACGCCGACGGCGTGCCCAGCTCCAGAACCGTCCTGCTGAAGGGCTACGACCGCCGCGGATTCGTGTTCTTCAGCAACTACCTGTCGCGTAAGGGGCGAGCGCTGGAGGCCAACCCGTACGCCTCGGTGCTCTTCCCCTGGCACCCCGTCGCCCGCCAGGTGATCGCGGCCGGCCCGGTGCGGCGGGTCTGCGCGGAGGAGACGGCGGCGTACTTCCACAGCCGCCCGCACGGCTCGCAGCTCGGTGCGTGGGCCAGCGAGCAGTCCGCTGTGGTCCCGTCGCGTACGGCGCTGGAGGAGAGCTACGCGGAGGTCGCCGCGCGCTGGCCCGAGGGCACCCAGGTGCCCGTGCCGCCGCACTGGGGCGGCTTCCGGGTCGAGGCGACGAGCGTGGAGTTCTGGCAGGGCCGGGAGAACCGCCTGCACGACCGGTTGCGGTACGTACGGGCGGCGGACGGGGACGGCGGCTGGCGGATCGAGCGGCTCGCGCCCTGATGGCGTCCAGGGAGTCCTGAGCGGCTCCCTGTGGGGGCTGCCGGCGGGTGCGTGTCGGACGGCTGCGTGAGACGGCTGCGCCGAACGGGGACGTCGAACGACCCGCGGGCTGCTCCCCGGAGCCGGGTGGCTCCGAGCACCGGCCGGACAAGTCCGACGAGCCCGCGGGTCGGGTGAACTGCGTGGGATTGGCGAGCATCACGCACGCCGAGTGCGCGGAGCTAGCCCGCAGTCACCTCACGTGTCCGAGTGCAACTCATGCTTCAGACCACCTCCCTTCGTGTGTGCCGCAACAGTAAGAACCGCTCGGGGAACCGCACAAGCGATTTATGTAAATCTCGTGTGACGCAGCCCACACAAGAGTTGAATGTTGTGACGTGCAGCCTTCTGATGCGCAACCGAGGAACGACGAACAGCTCCTTGCGGCGCTGCTCGACGGCATGGAAGCGGGCCTGTGCGCTTTCGACCGCGCCGGGGTGGTCACGCACTGGAACGCCGAGGCGGCTCGCATCCTGGGCTGGAGCGCCGAGGAGGCCGTCGGAAAGCGCGGCTTCGGCGGCTGGGCGGCCCGCGCCGCCGACGCCAAGGAGGTCGAGGAGCGCCTGCTCGCCGCAATGGACGCGCCGGGGCGGCAGGTCAACGAGTTCGCGCTCCTCACCAAGGACGGCCGCCGGGTCCTGGTGCGCACCCAGTCCGCCGCCGTCACCGGCGGCGACGGCAGGCCGGCCGGCGTCTATTGCGCCTTCTCCGAGGTGCACGCCCAGATCGACCTGGAACGCTCCATAGCCCTCGGCGAGTCGCTCTTCGCCGACGCCGCCTGGGGCGTAGTGCTGATCGACGCCGACCTGCGTCCCGCCCAGGCCAACGCGGAGGCCGCCCGGCTGCTGTGCGCCGGCCGCGAGGCGCTGCTCGGCCGCCCGCTCGCCGAACTGCTCAGCGCGGGTGTCGAGGAGCTGGAGAACGCGCTGCAGTACGTACTGGCGGAAGGCGCGCCGACCGCGGCGACCGAGCTATGGGTCACGCCGCGCGGGGACGCCGCAGCAGGCCGCCACTGCTGGCGCAGCGGCTTCGTACGGCTTGGCTCGCCGCTCGGCGAGGAGCCCGCGCCGCTGGGCGTCGGATGGCTGTTCTCGGACGTCACCGCGCAGAAGACGGCCGAGAAGGACAGCGCCCAGGTGCGGTTCCGCTACCAGCAGCTGCACCGGGCCGACCGCGCCGCCGCGGAATGCGAGAGCGCCATGGAGGCGGCGACCCTGCAGCTGGACTTCGCGCTCGCCGGATTCGCCGACCACGCCCTGCTGGACGTCATGGACGCGGCCGGCCGCCTGGTGCGCCTGGCCGCCACCCCGGACCGCGAGCCCGGCCCCTGCGAGGCGGCGCCCGGCAGCGGCATCCCGGTCGGCTACGACGCCGGCCATCCGGCGCTCCAGGCGGTGGAGCGCCTCGGCACGGTCCGCGCCGGCTTCGGCGCGGGCGCGGCCGGCGCCGCGGACGACGCCGGCGAGCCGGGGGTCAGGGCCCGGATGGAGGCCTGGGCGAGCGCCCGCTGCTGGCCCAGGGGGACCGTGCACGGCCTCGCGGCGGTGCTGCGCAGCAGGGGCCGTACGGTCGGCACCGTGACGTTCCTGCGCGGAGCCGGGCGGCGGCAGTTCGACCGGGCGGACGCGGCGTACGCGGAGGACGTCGCGGCGCGCGTCGCGGTCGCCGTCGACCTGGCGCAGCAGGCCGGCGAGCGCTGAGCGGCCCGGCGCACCCGCCGGGCTCGCGGGCGAGCCGGCGGGTGCGGGACGACGCCTCAGCCGCGGAGGAAGGTCCGGGGCGCCTCAGTGGCGGAAGAAGATCCGCTCCCGGTACTCCTCGAAGACGCGGCCGTTCCACTCGTGGCCGCCGTCCACGTTGCCCGAGCGGATCATCGGCGGCGTGAGGCCGCGCCGCGCCAGATCCGTCGCGGCGGTCGCCATCACGGCCTGCATGAGGGCGCTGGTGACCACCGTCGAGGCGGGGGCGAAGGGCGCCGGGATGTCCTCGTCGGTCAGTTCGGCGTCGCCGATCGCGATCTTGGAGTCCAGGACGATGTCGCTGTTGTCCTTCAGGAAGGTGCCGGAGGCGTGCCGGGAGCGCGTCTGCTCGGCGTAGGCGACGGAGGTCACGGCGACGACCGTCATCCCCAGGGCGCGGGCGTTCTGCGCCATCTCCACGGGCAGCGTGTTGCGGCCGGACAGCGAGATCACGAAGAGCACGTCGCCCGCGCGGGCGGGGCTGGTGTCCAGGGTGGCGCCGGCGAGGCCCTCGACGCGTTCGAGGGCGCTGCCCAGGGTGGCGGGCATCACGTCGATGCCGATGACGCCGGGGACGGCCAGCAGGTTGACCACGGCGAGCCCGCCGGCCCGGTAGACGACGTCCTGCGCGGGCAGCGAGGAGTGGCCCGCGCCGAAGACGAAGACGCGGTTTCCGGCGGCGATGGCGTCGGCGACCGCGGCGCCTGCCGCGCGGATGCCGGCGGTCTCCTCGTCGCGGACCCGGTGGAGCAGGGCGATGGCGGCGTCGAAATACCGGTCGGACAGTTCTCCGGGGCGGTCCGCGGGGGGCTCACTCATGCGGATCACCGTGCTGCCAGGGCCTGTCCGGTGTCAAGAAAAGCGCCCCGAGGGCCCGGGTATCGCGCGTGGCGAACGGTTGTCGGCGCGATGCGTCAGAATTGGCTCAGGGCCACGCACGAATTATCTGAGGGGCGCGATGTCCGGACTGATCGACACGACGGAGATGTATCTCCGCACCATCCTGGAACTCGAGGAGGAGGGTGTGGTCCCCATGCGCGCCCGAATCGCCGAGCGGCTCGACCAGAGCGGCCCGACGGTCTCGCAGACGGTGGCGCGGATGGAGCGCGACGGCCTGCTGCACGTGGCGGGCGACCGCCATCTGGAGCTGACGGAGGAGGGCCGCCGCTCGGCGACCCGCGTCATGCGCAAGCACCGGATCGCCGAATGCCTGCTGGTCGACGTGATCGGCCTGGAATGGGAGCAGGTGCACGCCGAGGCGTGCCGATGGGAGCACGTGATGAGCGAGGCGGTGGAGCGCCGCGTGCTGGAACTGCTGCGGCACCCCACCGAGTCGCCGTACGGCAACCCGATCCCCGGTCTCGAGGAGCTGGGCGAGAAGGGCGAGGCCGATCCCTTCCTGGAGGAGGGCATGGTCAGCCTGAACGAGCTGCACCCCGGCGAGAGCGGAGCGAGCGTCGTCGTCCGCAGGATCGGCGAGCCGATCCAGACCGACGAGCAGGTCATGTACACCCTGCGCCGCGCAGGGGTGCAGCCTGGAGCGGTGATCAGCGTGACGGGCTCGGCCGGCGGCGTGCTCGTCGGCAGCGGCGGCGAGGCCGCGGAGCTGGACGCCGACATCGCCTCCCACGTCTTCGTCGCGAAGAGGTGACCTGACGGTCCGGACGGACCGTCAGGCGTGGGCCCCGGCGCCGAGTGACGGCGCCGGGGCCTTCCCCTCCCATGCCCCTCCCCACACTGCCCCCCACGGAGGACCCGGGACCCCGAGCTTCCCGGACACCTCCCCGCGACCCGCTTCCCCTTCGCGCCGCGTCCCGCAGAAGTCCTCCCCTCGGCCAGGTCGGCCAATCCTTGAGCGTTGTCACTCGAACGAGCGGTGTTGGTCGCGTGGACCGTCTGTTCGAATAGAAGTTCGATAGCGTGTGAGCGGAAAGGAGGTGCGGCAGATGATCAAGCGATACGACGTGGACGGCGCGGCCGGCGCACGCCTCGTGGCCTGGGAGTACGCCGCCGCGGACGCCTCGGGCGGACCATCCGGCGGCGCGGCCTGCGGCCAGGCTGAGCCGGCGGTGGCGGACACCGGTCGCCCGTGCCTGCTGCTGCTCCACGGTCTGCTCGGCCGCGCCTCGCACTGGGCGGACTCCGCCCGGCGGCTCTCCCCGCGCTACCGGGTGCTGGCCCTGGACCAGCGCGGCCACGGCCGCAGCGACAAGCCCGACGGGCCGTACACGCCGGACGCGTACGCGGCGGACGCCATCGCCGCGGTCGAGCAGCTCGGCCTCGGACCGGTGACGCTCGTCGGCCACTCCATGGGCGCGCTCACCGCCTGGCAGGCCGCGGCGGCCCGGCCCGACCTGGTGGCGGCCCTGGTGATCTGCGACATGCGCGCCTCGGCGCTCGGCGAGGCCGGGCAGCGGGAGTGGGAGGACTGGCTGGCCCAGTGGCCGACGCCGTTCGCCACACTCGGCGAGGTACGGGAGTGGTTCGCGGCGGGCGACCCCTGGGCGGACCCGCCCAACCCGCGCAGGGGCGACTTCTTCGCCGAGGTCATGGAGGAGCGGGCCAACGGCTGGTACCCGCTGTACGACCCACGGCACCTGCTCGCCTCCCGCGACCCGTGGATACGTGACGCCCACTGGGACGAGCTGGCGCAGGTCGGCTGCCCGGCGCTGGTGGTGCGCGGCCTGGACGGGGAGCTGGGCCGGGCCGAGGCGCAGGAGATGGTCCGGGTCCTGCCGCACGGGCGTTACGCCGAGATCGCCGACGCCGGGCACCTCGTCCCGTGGGACCAGCCGGACGCCTTCTGCGCCACCGTCGAGCGGTTCCTCGGCGAGGTGCTGACGGCACGGCAGGACGCCGGTTCGCCGCGGCTGTGAGGCGGCCCCGGCGCCGCGGGCGATGAGGCGGTCGGTGCGGCGGGCTCAGGCCGGGCGGCGGGAGCCGTAGCCGGGGGAGGCGAGGCGGCGCGGGTAGTACCCGGGGTTGGGGCCCTCCGCCAGGCTGGGGGTGCCGGCCAGCCGGTGCCGCTCGCCCGTCACGGTGGCCCGCACGACGGCGACGACCAGCAGCGCGAAGGCGCCGCCGACCACCCAGGAGAGCGCGGGCGTGGCCGCGGTGCGGTCACCGAACGCGGGGGCGGCGATGCCCGACGGGTCCTGCGTCACGGTGACGTGCTTGCCGACCGAGGGACGGTCGCAGCGGATCTCCCGGTCCACGGGCGTGCCGTCGTCCAGCCGGACCCGGCACGCCACCCACGAGGTGCGCAGGGTGGTGTGGTCGGTGGCGCCGGAGATCACGCCGCCGGACACCTCGCCGCGCGCCGCGAACAGGGCGTCGGACACCGCGAAGCCGCCCGCGACCATGCAGAAGAGCAGAAGGAGGAAACCGCAGAAGACCTGACCGAGCGAACCGTGCAGCCAGTACAGCATCAGCAGCAGCGTGACCGACGCGGCCAGCACCACGAGCGCCACTCCGGCCACCGCGAAGGACCCCGCGTAGGTGGCGTGCGCCCAGCCCACCGACACCCCGGCGGCGGCGAGCGCGGTGACCAGCAGCGTGACGGCGCAGCGTGCCCAGGCGGCGGCGCGGGTGGGGGAGCCGATGCGGCCGGCCTCCCACAGCCGGGCCAGGCCCTTCGGGCCGGCCGGGGCGGAGCCGGGGGCGGCGTCGCGCGCCGGGTTCGCGGAGTCGCCCGCGGGCGGGTTCGTCATCGCGCCGACGTTCCCTCACCGGCGGCTCCGGCCGGGCCGGGCTCCTGCGTGGCCGTGGCAGGAGGCCGGGCGGCGGACGCGTCGTCCGGGGCGGGGAAGCTGACGCTGCGCAGGATCGCCGTGAGCATCTCGCTGAACTCGCCCCAGTAGTCGACGGCGGCGGTGTCCATGGTGAACACCGCGGTGAAGGGACCGGTGGGGAACGGCACGTACACCTGCACCTGGCCCATGTGCAGCCTCGCCTCCTCGCCGTCGGCGGTGAGTTCGGCGCCGATGACGATCTGGCGCAGGCTCACGCAGGAGACGGCGGGGCCGCACGGCAGGTCGATCCAGCGGGCGTCGTTGGTCTCGTCGGTCGCCAGGATCTCGCGGATGCCCAGCGCCGCCACCTCGGGCGAGGGGTGGTCGGAGGTCACCGCGGCCATGGTGAAGGAGCAGTGGGCGATGCCCTCGTCGATCGAGAACAGGCCCATCGCGGAGTACGCCAGGCCCTGGTCGCCCATGGCCTCGCCGAGCGCCGCGTAGTAGGGCGCCGCGGGCGTCCACAGGGCGTCGTCGCCGTTCGGGTACAGCTCGCGGACGAACTCCTCGGCCAAGGCGGCGCGTTCCTCGGGGCCGGCCGCGATGGGCAGCGCGTGGAAGGACTCCGGGACGACGAAGCTCAGCGGGGGTATGTCGGGCAGTTCGACGGTCAGGAGGGTCTCGCCGGACGCCTCGGGGGCCTCGCCGTCGAGGGAGGTGTCTGCGGGGAGCACGCCGAGGTTCTCCGTCGGTGGGGTGGTCATGATCAGTCGCTCACAGGTCGCCGGGCTGGGGGCGGGCCGGCTCGCCGGCCTCGCCCATCAGGATCGTGTGGGTCTCGTACAGGCCCTTGCCGCGCTTGGCCGGGACCTTCGCCTCTACCAGGAAGACGCCGCTGGGCAACTGGAAGACCTGCGGGTCCTCGGCGTCGGCGGGCAGTTCGGTGCGGAAGCGGGCCAGCCGGTCCTGCTGGCCAGGGGTGAGGCCGGCGGCCGGCACCGGCCGGCGGCGGTCGGTCAGGAAGCCCACCAGCTTGGTCGCGTCGCCGGTGGCCAGCCGCACCCAGGAGCCGTCGGTGAAGGTCAGGCGCAGGTCGTGGCCGCCGTCGCTGAACGGCAGCGGCCTGGCCTCGGCGATCACGTCGCGCGCGGACTCCCACAGCACCTCGGCGGGCGCCGTCATGTCCCCGCCCACGCCGAGCAGCAGCAGGCGACGCTCGGTGACCACGGCGTCCACCCGGTAGCGCTCCGGCCGCCGGGCGGGGTCCAGCTGCCAGGGCACCGTACGGGCCAGCGTGCCGGGCGCGGCCCACAGGACGGGGAAGTCCTCGGACTCGTTGGGCGGGTCCTGCGGCGTCGCGCGGGACGGACCGTCGCCCTTGCCCGCCGAGTTCCCGCCGACGACCGCCTCGACGGCCAGTTGGACCGCCGTGACGACGCCGCTGAGGAACCCGCCGGCGACCTTGTCGACCTGCTGGGTGGTCCTGCTGTGCAGGGTGTACTCGGGACCGGCCGGCCATCCGGGCAGTTCGGCCTGGATGTCGCGGCGCTCGGTGTCACGGAACCAGCGTGAGCCCAGCACCGGGTGGGCATAGCCCGTCGCGAACCGGATCGGCGTACGCACCAGGGTGGTCTCGTCCGGGGCCGGATACCAGTCCATCGTCGTGTGTGCCTTTCTGCCGGGTCAGTGGGAGGTGGCGGCCTGGTTGAAACGGTCGCCCAGATGCACGGCCTCGCCGATGTGCTGCGGTATGGAGTAGAGCTTCGGCGCCAATTTCAGTCCCGCGTCGATGCTGCGGCCCGCGGTGCTCATCGCGTCGATCGCCACTCTGCCCTTGGTGATCGCGCCGAGTCCCTTCGTGCCGATGATCTGGCCGCCGTGGTAGAGCTGTTCCGAGACCAGCTGCATACGGTTGATGATCTTTCCGTCGGATATGACCTTGCCGGCCGCCTTGAGACCGCCGAATTCCAGCGTCACCTTGTTGAAGAGGTTGATCTGCTTGCCGCCGGCTATCATCTCGCCCGCTTTGCCGACGAAGTTCCTCCCGATGGTGGTCACTCCGCGGAAGCCCTCGCCGAGTTCGGCGGCGCGGCCTGCGGCCACCGCGCCGTCGGCGACCTTGGCGCCCTTGGAGAAGGCGCCGATGCCGGGAATCGCGCCGAGCGCGTCGAACCCGATGCTGACCCAGCTCACGTCCGCACCCGCCAGCTTGGCGACGAGGTGGGTGATCAGCGCGGCGGCGCTGGTGACCACGGCCGCAGCGGCGAAGATCGCACCCAGCGGCTCGAACGGCGCGGTGATGATGGCCAGCACGCCGAGGATGCCGCTGAGGTCGCTGAGGAGGTCGCCGATCAGCTTGATGAGGTCGGCGTGGTCCTTGACCCATTGGACGGTGTCGTTCCAGGCGTTCTCGACGCCGTGGACGATGCGGCTGAACAGGCCCGGTTTGTCGGGGGCGATGTCGCCGGCCTTGTCGAGGTCGTGGCTGATGGCGTTGGCGGCGTTGGTGAAGCGGGTGTGGAGTTCGTCGGCGCGGTGGCGGACGCCGTCCAGGGCGTTGCCGGCGTCGGTGACGGCCTGCTGCTTCTTCTTGGCGTCGGCGGCCGCCTGGGGGTCGGGGTCCGGTGAGGCCTCGGGGGTGGGGTGGGGGGTGGAGCTGTCGGTGGGGAGGCCGGCGGCCGTCTTGGCGTGGTCGAGCGTGCCCTGCTTGGTGGCGGCTTCGCGTTCGAGGGCGTCGGCCTCGGTCTGGAAGCCGTGGAGTTGGTCGGACCAGCGGGACAGGGCGTCGGAGGCACGTCCGAAGGAGTCGTGGGCCTTCTTGATCAGGGGTGTGACGTCGTGGTCGATGTGGGCGACGAAGGCTTTGGCGGCCTCGCCCTTCCACGCGCCGCAGTCGATGCGGTCCAGTTCGCCGACGGTGGTGGTCAGCTCGCCGTGCAGGTCGCCGAGTTGCCGGGCCAGGCCCCTGGTGCGCTCCACGTCGCCCGGGGTCGGGTCGAAGCCGAGATGAGGGAAGCTGCGGGTCACGGCGTCACTTCTTCCCGGTCTTGAGGGAGTTGGCGAGCTGCAGATCCGCGTCGTCGAAGGTCTTGCCGATCTGGTCGATCATGTGGACCGCGGTGTCGGCGTGCTGGCCTATCTGCTTGATCCCGTAGTGCCAGTCGTCGGCGAAGTCGTGCACGTCGTCGATGAGTCTGGGCGCGCCCACGGACTCCCCGTCGGTATTGCCCATCGTCCTGCTGACCACGTCCATACGGTCGGCGATGGTGGAGAACGTCTTTCGCAGGTCCCCCATCACCGTTCCGTTGATCTGCAGGTCCCCCATGAGAAATCAACCCTTTCCCGGCATCTCGTCATATCCGCCGGACCGGCGGCGGAACGTGTGGCCAACACTCTATTGGGCCGCCAGAACCGGTTCACGGGCCCCGGAGTCACGGTCCTGCGACAGCTGCGCTCCGCGGGCTTTCAACCGGCGCATCCCGCTGCGGCCTGCTGGTAGCTTGCGAATCGCTGGATCCTTATCGCGATGGGGGAGCGCAGATGCGTTGTCGAAGTCGGACGCGTACCCGGGTGGGCATCGCCGCCGTGGCGGTGGTCGCGGGACTGGCGCTGGGCGCGTGCAGCAGTGGCAGCGGCGGCGACGCCGAGAAGACGCCCACTCCCGGCGCGACCGGCAGCGGGCAGGCGTCCGCCACCGACAGCGGCGGTACGCCGGCCACGACCTCCGCCTCGCCGACCGTGACCGCGACGGTGACCGCGGGCGCGACCGCCACCTCGACCACGCCCGGCGACGACCACAGTGTCGAAGGCGTGTGGCTGGCCACCCAGGACGGCACCAAGGTCCAGCTCGTGCTGGGCAAGGGCAAGGCCGGACTGACCAGCACCAGCCTGTGCGGCGGCAGCTACACCGAGCACAACGGCCTCGGCCTGGACCTGACCTGCATGGACGGCAACAAGGACCGCACCTCCGGGCACGGCGAACTCGCCGCCGACGGCAAGACCCTCACCGTGAGCTGGACCGGTGGGCTGACCGACACCTTCGCCCGTACCGGCCTGCCGAGCAGCTGACCGGCGGCCACGCCCCACAACGGCCCCCCTTCCCGCACCACTCGCGGAAGTAACCACCCCGGTGGCGACCACCCCGGTGGCGACCGGCCCGGTGGCGACCGGCCCGGTGGCGACCGGCCCGGCGGCGACCGGCGCCGCGACGCGGGACGCCCCCGCGCCGCGGCCTGCCGGCCTGCCGGCCTGCCGGCCTGCCGGCAGGACCTCAGACCGTCAGCGGCACCGTCACCGTCTTGGGCTCCCCGTCGCCGAGGTGCAGCAGCGCGCGACCCGGTGTGACCTGCCCGCCGACGCTGCTGCGGGCCAGCCGGGTGCCGATCAGCTCGCCGCTCATCGTCTGCTGCGGCGACAGCAGCACCCCGCGGCGGGCCTTCTTCGCGTCGACCTGCCAGCCGGAGAACCCGGAGCAGATGTCCTCCTCGCCGCCCGCCACCACGACCGCCCTGCCACGGTCCGAGCCGCGGGCGATGATCTCCTTGAGCACGTCCCGCGCCTCGCAGTCCTTGAGCAGCTCGGCGTCGTCGACCAGGACCACCAGCGGGCTGTCCCCGGCCTCCTCCAGCGCCTGGGACAGGTCGTCGGCCGGTATGTCGCTGTCGGTGAACACCCGCAGCACGCCCTCGGCGCCGGCCAGTTCGCGCAGCGGGGAGGGGCGGGGCGCGGCGACCACCAGCTTGACGCCCTGCTGCTGGTAGCTGCGGGCCAGCGTGAGCAGCAGCGTGGAGCGGCCGGACTTGCCGGGGCCGCCGATGACGAACGCCGGCAGGCCGTCGGACAGGTCCGGGCCGTAGCCGGTCAGTTCGTCGCCGCCGACACCGACCAGCGCCCACAGCGGGTTGCGCGCCGCGTCGGTGTCCCGCATCTGCCACGCGTCGGCGAACGACAGCCGCGACGGCAGCACGTCCACCCGGAACGGGCGGCGGGCCCGCGGCAGCGCCGCGTCCCGCTCGGACGCGGCCTCGCCGATCGCGGTGAGCGCCGCGGCCTGGCCCTGACCGGTGACATCGCCGTCCAGCAGCGCCACCTGCATCTCGATCCCGGACTCCGAGCGGTACGCGCGGCCCGGCTGGATCTCCTCGGGCACCTTGCGCGGGTTGATCGAGATCAGCGCGAAGTCCGAGCGGTCGGCCAGCCGGAAGGCGATCTTGTCCTCGGTGAGGGTGGAGATCCGGCCCGCCATCAGCGTCCGGTCACCGGTGATGATCAGGTGGATGCCGACCGACGCGCCCTCGCGCAGGAAGGTGAACAGCTCGTCGGTGAGCGCCCCGTGGTCCAGCTCGCCGAGCGACGGCGTCCAGCCCTCCCAGCGGTCCAGCAGGATCACGATGTGCGGGAGCCGCTCCTCCGCGGTCGCCACCGCGTTCCGCTGCTCGCCGATGTCCGCGAAACCGTCTGCGGCCAGCAGCTCCTGACGGCGCGTCATCTCCGCCTTCAGCCGCCCGATCAGCCGGATCGCCCGCTCGGACTGCGAGCGGCCCACCACCGCGCCGCAGTGCGGCAGCCGGGTCAGCGCGTTCAGCGCGCCGTTGCCGCAGTCGATGCCGTACAGGTGGAGGTCCGCGGCGGAGTGGGTGCGGGCCAGCGAGCCGGCGATGGTGCGCAGCAGCTGCGAGCGGCCGGACCGCGGGGCGCCGGCGGCCAGCAGGTGGCCGAAGGTGTGGAAGTCGATGGAGACCGGCCGCCGCGCCTGCAGCGCGGGCAGGTCCTCCACGCCGTACGGCGCGGGCGGCAGCGCGCCGGCCGGGACCGGCACCGGCAGGTCGTCCAGCCGCAGCGAGTCGGGCAGCGCGGGCAGCCACGGGCTGTGCTGCGCGGGGATGGCCATCCGCTCGTTGGCCGCGCAGATCGCCTCGACGAGCACCTTGAGGTCGGTGATCTCGTCCTCCTCGCCCTTGGCGCCGGCCGGCCGGTGCGGGGCGCTGCGGCCGAGCTGGGCCCATTCCACGACGCTCACCCAGGGCGCCACCGCCACGTTCTCCACCGCGCCGGGGCGGCGGCCGCCGACCCGCCCGGACTGGAAGGGCACCAGGGACGTCGCGCCGAGCCGCACATAGGCACGGCCGGGCGTGGACTTGGAGATGTTGCCCGCGTCGGGGGCGTCGATGACGTCGGAGGACTCGCTGCCGTCGGTGACGCGCAGCGCGATGCGCAGGTTGGTGTTGGCGCGGATCTCGGGCGAGACCACACCGCTGGGCCGCTGCGTGGCCAGGATCAGGTGGATGCCCAGCGAACGGCCCCGCTGCGCGATGTTGACCAGGCCGGTGACGAAGTCGGGCAGCTCGCGGACCATCGAGGCGAACTCGTCGATCACGATCAGCAGCCGCGGCATCGGCTTCAGCTCCGACTGCCGCCTGAGCAGGTCGGTGTAGTCCTCGATGTCCTTGGCGCCCGCCTCGGCGAGGATGTGCTCGCGCCGCTTCAGCTCGGCGCCGAGCGACTCCAGCGCGCGCTCCACCAGGTGGGCGTCGAGGTCGGTCACCATACCGACGGTGTGCGGCAGTTGGACACAGTCCTTGAACGCGGAGCCGCCCTTGTAGTCGACCAGGACGAAGGTCATCGCCTCGGGGGTGTTGGCCACCGCGAGCGACGCGACGATGGTCTGCAGCAGCTCCGACTTGCCGGAGCCGGTGGTGCCGGCGATCAGGCCGTGCGGGCCGTCCTTGCGGATGTCGATGGCGAACGGGCCGTCGTAGGACTCGCCGACGACCGCTTGGGTGGAGATCGGGCTGAGCCGCCAGCGGGCGGTGATCGCGTCCGCGGTGGGGGGCTCCAGCTCCAGCACGTCCAGCAGCCTGCTGGAGCCGGGGATCGCGGAGTCCTCGGCGTCGCCGCTGATGTCGCGGATCGGGGAGAGGCAGCGGGCCAGCCGGCCGCACCACGCGGGGGACACCAGGTCGGGGCGGACCTTGCGGATGCGGGCCGCACCCGCCTGCTCGACCCGCAACCGGAAGGCGCCAGGGGCGGGTTCGACCGCGACGGCCTGGGCCTGCTGCGCGCCCGCGTACCAGGCGTTGACCGAGGGGAAGCCGCCCTGCCGGGGCACGCCCGCGGTGGCCTCCGGCACCGAGGCGACCGCGGCTGGCTCGGCGACCGCCTCGAACTCGGCGATCACCACCGCCTGGCACTCGCCGGGCAGGAAGCGGTCCTCGGAGTCCAGGCAGATCGCGAAGATGCCGACGCCCGGCCCCTCGCGCAGCAGCTGGACCACACCGGGCATGGCCCGCAGCCGCCGGGAGCCGTCCAGGACCACCACGATGTCGGGGTCCTTGAAGAACGCCGCGTGGTTGGCCGCGCTGCCCGCCTTCTGCTTGGCCTTCTGGCGCCCGTCCAGGATCGAGCCCAGCTCGGCGATGCGCGCCGCGACGGTCTCGGCGTCGGTGCCCAGCAGCGCGACGGCGTCCTGGCCGTCGGTCGGCCGGGAGTGCGGCAGCCACCGCACCCAGTCCCAGCTGTCCTGCCCGGCCTGCTCGGTGAGGACGTAGAACTGCACGTCCATCGGGCTGCTGAGGGTGGCCATCTGCGCGACGGCCCAACGGCCCATCGCGCGGGCGCCGTCGCCGGGCGCCGCGTACCCGATCACGCCGAGGCGGCGCAGCTCCACCGCGACGGGGGCGTCGTCGATCTCCCAGGCGACCTTGCGCCGGTGCTCCTCCTGCTCCGGGTCGTCCAGCACGACCTCGGAGGGCAGTTTGGCGGTGCCGACGCGGATCAGCAGGTGGTCGGCGTCGCTGCGGCGCCGCTCCCACAACCGGGTGCGCGGACCCGTGGCTGTGTTGAGCACCGTCGCCGGATCGGGTGAGGCCGCGGCGCGGTCCTTGCGCTCCAGGTCCAGCGCGTTGCTGGCGTCGTTCTCGATGCCCTCCTTGCGCTCGCGGTACTCGGTGACCGTCTTCGCGTAGGACTTGCGGCCGTTCTTCTTGTCCATGAAGTAGTTGCCGACCATGACCATGGGGCTGACCACCGCCATGACCAGGTACATCATGCGGTGCATCATGAACGCCATGGTCACGGCCATGACCAGCGGCATGAGGGCCATCAGCCAGGGCAGCGGCCGGGCGTTGGGCTCCTTGGGCGGGGTCGGCAGTCGGAAGTGCGTGGCGCGCTCGGGGGGCGACAGCCGCGGCGGGCGGTTGTAGTCGTACGTCGCGCCGTCCTCGCCCGGATGCAGCGCCGCGTTCGGCGGGGAGTAGGGGCCCAGCTCCAGCAGGCTGTTGCCGAGCGCCAGCTGGCCGCCGAGCGGCCAGTCCTTGGTCTCTCCGCCGATGGACACCTGGCAGGTGCCGCCCATCCCGACCGTCAGCACGGCGGCGCGGTCGCCGAGTTCGGAGTCCTCTATACGGATGCGCACGGCGGGGCCGCGGCCGATCTCGACCCGGCCGATGCCGAGCCGGTGCACCGCGCCCGCGTCGGGACCGCCTGCCACCCGCAGCTCGACCACGCCCGCCGGCTCGCCCGGCAGGCAGCCGGCCGGGTCGTACAGGCTCACCACCGCGCCCTCGCGCAGCGGCGACTGCGCCACCGACCAGCCGGGGTCGACCGCGTACCCGTCCACGTAGACGGCGGGGGCGCCGGGGCTGCGGGAGACGCCGCCGGCGATCGAGATGATCTCCGCGCCGCCACCGCCGACCTTCCGGCCCAGCTCGCGTGCGACATCGGCGACTGTGGACACGGGATCGGTGTCGACCACCACATCGGCGCGGTCCCCGCCGAGCGGGTCGACCACGGTCAACGACAAGCGCACGGCGTCCTCGTTCCCCCGGATTCGACTTGGTTTCCCCTGGACGATAACGGCTGTCGGCGGCTCGTGGGGCGGCAGGTGCGACGCCTGTGGACAACCTGCGCATGTTTGTCCACAGGGCGGAAACGAGGCTGGACACGGGGCCGGTGAGCGGTGGCACAGTGGTCCCAAGCCGGATCGAAAAAGGGCGGATGGGGGCGGGTACGGGCGGGACAATCGCAGCGTGGGCATGTCACGCTGGGCCGTTCCGTTCTGTTGCAGTGCTGTGAGTCA
Source organism: Actinacidiphila polyblastidii (assembly GCF_036353415.1). Classification (NCBI taxonomy): domain Bacteria; kingdom Bacillati; phylum Actinomycetota; class Actinomycetes; order Kitasatosporales; family Streptomycetaceae; genus Actinacidiphila; species Actinacidiphila polyblastidii. The sequence continues at coordinate 41,660 of NZ_JAZEWV010000029.1, read as the reverse complement.
GTTGTCACGGGATGCGCCTTGAGGGTGTTTGTAAGGCGCTGATAGCGTGCGGTGACTTGACATCGGCCTGCGGGCCGTCGCCGGACAGGAGCGCGACGGTTCTCTCCCCATGCAGCCGATCTCTCACCGCACGCCGGCTCGACGGGGGCACTGACGTGAAGACCAGGGAACGATCCGCTGCGGGCGGCGGCAGGGGCCGTCAGTCCGTTCCTGCACCGACGCTCGGCGCGCCGGTAGGCGGAGACCGGCTGCCCACAGCCCCTCGTGAACGCAAGCCCGCACTCGCCGCGTTGGCCGTCCTGCTCATCCTCGTCGGCGCGCTCGGCGCGACCGTGGTCGTGCTGCGCGCCGGCAACAAGGTCTCCGTGGTCGAGATCGCCGAGCCGGTGGCCTCCGGCGACCGGATCCCCGAGTCCGCGCTCCGCGAGGTCATGATCTCCGAGAACACCGGACTCGACTTCATCACCTGGGCCCAGCGGGGCGACCTGACGTCCCACTACCGGGCGGCCACCGACCTCACCCAGGGCTCGGTGCTCGTCACGTCGATGATCACGGACCAGGACAACAGCCTGCCCGCCGGCAAGTCCCTCGTCGGACTCTCCCTGAAGGAAGGCCACTACCCGCAGGGCCTGAAGGAAGGCGACACGGTCGCCGCCTACTTCGTGGGCGACGCATCGGGCAGGTCCAGCGGCTCCTCCGCCGCGGCCGACCCGCTGATCAGCGGCAGCCTGGTGGTCAAGGCCATCAGCGGCGGCGGGAGTTCGGACGGCGCCGACGGCAGCGGCGACACCGCGGTGACGGTGATCGCGGACACCTCCGTGGCGGGCGCACTCGCGGTCGCCGCGTCCGGCGACGGGGTGACCCTCGTGATCGTCCCCAACGGCAAGCACTGAACGAGCGGGCGTAGACGACATGGCACTGATCGCTATCGCCGCCGACAAGGGTTCGCCGGGCGTCAGCACCACCGCGGTCGCACTCGCCGCGGTGTGGCCCCGCCGCGTCCTGCTCGCCGAGGCCGACCCGGCCGGCGGCGACCTGGTCTACCGCGCGGTCGGAGCGCACGGCGGGGTGCTCAACCCCAACTCCGGCATGCTCTCGCTCGCCGCGACCGCCCGGCACGGCCTGGCCGCCGAGCAGTTGTGGGACCACTCGCAGCCGCTCGCCGGCGGACTCGACGTGCTGGTCGGACTCGGCGGCGCCGAGCAGGCGGCCGGCATCTCCGGCCTGTGGACGATCCTCGGCAGCGCGTTCGCCACGCTCGCCGAGTCGCCCAGCGGCGCCGCGGACGTCATCGCCGACTGCGGCCGCATCGGGCCCGACTCGCCGATACTCGAACTCTTCCCGCACGCCGCGCTGGTGCTGCTGGTCTCCCGTACGGAACCCGAGCACCTGGCCCGGGTCAGGGACCGGGCCGGCGCGCTCTCCGCCAAGCTGCACGGCTCCCAGCGCGGCGCCGCCGCACTCGGCTACCCGCCGATCGGCGTGCTGCTGATCGCCGAGGCGGGCAGCAGCGCCCGGGTCGCCTCCCAGGTCAACGAGATGCTGGTGGCCTCGCAGATCTCCGCCCGCGTCGTCGGCACGCTCGCCCACGACCCGGCGGGCGCCGAGACGCTCAACGGCCGCCGCCGCGGCAGGCTCGACAAGTCCCTGCTGATCCGCTCCGCCCGCCAGATCGCCGCCGACGTACCGCAACGGTACGGGGTCTTCCAATGAGCGAGGTCGACCACCAGCTCGTCAAACGCTTCCGCCAGGAGGCGGGCGACCGCATCGCCGAGCAGCGGCGGGTGGACCAGGTCGCGAACCGGATGGCGATGTCGTCCGAGGACGAGCGGCACTTCGCCCGCGCGATCATCGCGCAGATCCTCGAGGACTACGCCCGCGCCGAGATCACCGTCGGGCGCACCCCGCCGGACGCGCAGGCCGAGGAGGCCTACGCGGCGGCGGTGCACGCCGCGCTGTTCGGAGTGGGCCGGCTGCAGCCGCTGCTGGACGACCCCGAGGTCGAGAACATCGACATCAACGGCTGCGACCAGGTCTTCGTCGGCTACGCGGACGGCCGCGAGCTCCCGGCCGAGCCGGTCGCGGAGACCGACGAGGAACTCGTCGAGCTGATCCAGGTGCTCGGCGCCTACTCCGGCCTGTCCTCGCGCCCGTTCGATACCGCCAACCCGCAGCTCGACCTTCGGCTGCCCGACGGCTCCCGGCTGTCCGCGGTCATGGACGTCACCCGCCGCCCCGCGCTGTCGATCCGGCGCGCCCGCCTCGGCAAGGTGTTCCTGACCGACCTGGTCGGCAACTACACCCTCACCCCCGAGCTGGGCTCCTTCCTCTCCGCCACCGTGCTGGCCAGGAAGAACGTCATGATCGCCGGAGCCACCAACGCCGGCAAGACCACCCTGCTGCGGGCGCTGGCCAACGTCATCCCGCCGCACGAGCGCCTCATCACCGTCGAGCGCGCACTGGAACTCGGCCTGGACCAGTTCCCCGAACTCCACCCCAACGTCGTGGCGTTCGAGGAACGGCTGCCCAACTCCGAGGGCCTCGGCGCCATCTCGATGGCCGAACTCGTCCGCCGCTCCCTGCGCATGAACCCCTCCCGGGTCATCGTCGGCGAGGTGCTCGGCGACGAGATCGTCACCATGCTCAACGCGATGTCCCAGGGCAACGACGGCTCGCTGTCCACCATCCACGCGAACAGCTCCGCCGAGGTCTTCAACCGCATCTCCACCTACGCGCTGCAGGCGCAGGAGCGGCTGCCGGTCGAGGCGTCGCAGATGCTCGTGGCGGGCGCCATCGACTTCGTCGTCTTCGTCCAGCGGCGCAACGACTACCAGCGTGGCGGCACGCTGCGCCGCGTCGTCACCTCCATCCGCGAGGTCAACGGCGTGGACGGCCGGGTCCTTTCCAGCGAGGTCTTCGCCGAGGGCAGGGACGGCGTCGCCATGCCGCACGCCCCCATCGCCTGCCTCGACGAACTCCTCGCCAACGGCTACCAGCCCACGGGGGTGTGGCGGTGATGACCGGAGTCTTCTCCCTGTCCGTGCTGTACGGACTACTGGCCGGGGCCGCGGTCGGCGGCGGCCTCGCCCTGTTCATCGCCGCGATCCGCGGCTGGGCGCCCAAGACGCCGGAGGCCGGCGAGTCCTCCGCCGAGCGGGCCTCGGAGCTGATCCGCTTCCTGTCCCAGCGCGGCTCGATCGCCGTCATCGTCGGTCTGGCCGTGCTCGGCCTCACCCGCTGGGTGGTGCTCGGCGCCGCCACCGCCATCCTGGTCTTCGTCTGGGACCGGCTCTTCGGCGGCGCCGCCGACGAGCGCGCCGCGATGAAACGCGTCGAGGCCCTGGCCGGCTGGACCGAGTCGCTGCGCGACACCATCGCCGGCGCCGTCGGCCTCGAACAGGCCATCCCGGCGTCCGCGCGCGCCGCGGCCCCCGCGCTCCGGCTCCACCTGGACTCCCTCGTCGACCGGCTGCGCTCCCGCACCCCGCTGCCCGAGGCGCTGCAGCACCTCGCCGACGAGATCAACGACGCGTCGGCGGACATCATCATCGCCGCGCTGATCCTCAACGCCCGGCTGCGCGGCCCCGGTCTGCGCGAGGTACTCGGCGCGCTCGCCAAGTCGGCCCGCGAGGAGGTCGACATGCGGCAGCGCGTGATGGCGCAGCGGGCCAGCACCCGGCGCAGCGTGCAGATCGTGGTGCTGGTCTCGGTCGTGGTCATCCTGGCGCTGGCCATCTTCAACCGCAGTTTCGTCAAGCCCTACGGGACGCTCCTCGGCCAGCTGATGCTGACCGTGGTGTGCCTGCTCTTCGGCGCCGGCTTCTGGTGGCTGCGGAATCTGTCCAAGGTGGAGACGCCGGACCGGTTCCTGGTGCACGCTCCTGAGCGGCTGGCCGCGAACCAGGCGGTGGCAGGGCGGTTCACCCCGCCCGGCCAGGCCGGCGGGCCTCCCGGCCACGTCACCCCCGGCGCGGACAGCGCACCGGGACGCTTCGTGCCGGGCCACCCGGCGCCGGGCGCCGTCCCCGGCGCCGTACCGAGCCAGGACGGGAGGCTGCGGTGAGCATCATCCTGCTGAGCTGCCTGCTGGGCGCGATCATCGGACTCGGCGTCTACGCGCTGATCCGTGCGTTCTCGCCGAGCCGGCGCAGCGCCGCGGCCCGGGTCGCGCAGATCGACGCGATGCGCGCCGCGGGCCCCGCCAGCGGCCCCGAGCCGCGCGCCACCGACCTGCGCGGCCGGATCGGCCAGCGCGTCGCGGCCTTCTACCTCGAACAGGGCTGGGAGCTGCGCTCGCTCCGCGCCGACCTGGCGGTCCTCGACCGCAGCTGGGAGAGCTTCCTGGCGACCAAGGTCATGCTCTCGGCGGTCGGACTGGTCTTCGGCCCCTTCCTGTTCGCCGCGGTCCTCGAACTGGGCATGGGCCTCAACCCGATCATCCCGGTGTGGCTCGCGCTCGCCTTCGCCGGCCTCTTCTTCTTCCTGCCCGACCTGGAGGTGCGGCGCGACGCGGTGAAGAAGCGCAAGGACCTGCGCCGCGTCATCGGCGCCTACCTCGACCTGGTCTCGATGAACCTGGCCGGCGGCCGCGGCCTGCCCGAGGCGCTGATGGCCGCAGCGGACATCAGCGACGGATGGGCGCTGGTCCGTATCCGCAACTGCCTGTCCGACGCCCGCATCACCGGCACCAGCCAATGGGTGGCGCTCGGCCGGCTCGGCCAGGAACTCGGCATCGAGGAGCTCCTCGACCTCTCCGTCACCCTGGGGCTCGTCGCCGACGACGGCGCGAAGGTCCGCGAGTCGCTCGCCTCCCGCGCCGAGACCATGCGGCACCGCGAACTCTCCGAGATCGAGGGCGCGGCCGGCGAGAACTCCCAGTCCATGCTCGTCGCCCAGCTGCTGCTCTGCGCCGGGTTCCTCGTCTTCCTCATGTTCCCCGCGGCGATGCGCGTGTTCCAGTCGTCCTGATACCGATCTCCCCCGCACGTCATCCGTCAGTCACGAAAGGACTTGGACCATGGACCGTCCGAGCACATACCGCAAGGCGACCAACGCCGTCACCGCGTTCGTGAAACGGCGCTTCGACGTGGCCCGCAGCGCGGGCCGTACCACCGGTGCCTCCGCCGTGGAATGGGTCATCATCTCCGCGATCGTCGCCGCGCTCGTCGCGGGCGTCGGCTGGGCCATCACGCAGGCCGTGAACACCAAGACCGAGAAGGTCCAGACGTGCATCGACAAGGCCGACTCCGGCAAGTGCTGAGCTGAGCCGAGCCGAGCCGGACCGAGCCGAACCGAGCTGAACCGAGCGAAAAGACAACGGGGATGAGAACTCACCACGCGCTTCGACGCGCCCTGCGCCGTCGGCTGGACGCCGTGCACGGCGACAGCGGCGTGGGCCGGCGCGGCCGCTCGGACGACCGGGGCATGAGCGCGATCGAGTTCGTGTTCCTCACCCCGCTCTTCTTCGCGGTCATCTTCATCACGGTGCAGTTCGCGATGTACTACTTCGCCGACCACATCGCGGTGGCCGCGGCGCGGGCCGGCGCGCGGGAGGGCGCCGAGCAGGTCAAGGTCACCGCGCAGTGGCGCGAACAGGCGCGGAGCAAGTCGCGGTGGTACATCGACCAGATGGGAGGCAGCCTGCTGTCCGGCGCCCGCCCGCTGCCGACGCTGGATGACAACACCGTGACGATGACGGTCACCGGATCGGTGCCGCCGGTCGTGCCGTGGATCCACCTGCACGTGCGCGCGGTGTCCTCCTCACCGGTCGAACGGTTCGTGCCGGACGGCGCGCCGTGACGGGCCGCGGTGCGACGGCGGTCCTCGCGTGGCCGCGCCGCCGGCGCACGGGCCCGGGCCCGGGGCAGGGGCAGGGCCTGGGGCAGGGCGACGCGGAGCGCGCGGACGCGGGTATCGCCACCATCGAGGTGGTGATCCTCGCGCCGCTGCTGGTCCTGTTCATCCTGGTGCTGCTCGGCCTCGGCCAGATGGTGGACGCCAGGAGCTCGCTCGACGGCGCCGCGCGCGACGCCGCCCGCGCGGGCTCGCTCCAGGGCGACCTGGGCACGGCCAAGAGCCAGGCCAGGTCGGCGGTCACCGACGACCTCAGCGGGATCTGCCTGTCCGGCAGCGTACGGGTCACGTACCAGGGCACCGACTGGAGGCCGCAGCAGGGCGTGTTCGCCGTGCAGGTCACCTGCAGGGTGCGCGGCCTGGCGTCGGTCGGGTTCGGGCCGAAGACCACGATGAAGGGGACGTTCTCCTCACCCCTCGACCCGTACCGGAGGCTGACCGGTGGCTGAGAACCGCGAGCACACCGGGTGCCGGGAGGCCGGCCCGCGCGAGCCTCGGCAGGCCGGCGCGCACGAGCCTCGGCAGGCGGACCCGCGCGAGCCGGGGGAAGCGGGCGCCGCGCGGCGGTTCGGCGACCGCGGCTCAGGCGCGATCGCCGTGATCATCTTCGCGATGCTCTTCGTCGCGCTCGCCGGCTTCGTGGTGGACGGCGGCATGGCCATCTCCAAGCGCGAGCGCGCCGCGGACCTGGCCGAACAGGCCGCCCGCTACGCGGCCCAGGACATCGACGTGGCCGCCCTGCGCAACTCCACCCAGAAGGGCGGCACCCCGCCGATCCTGCTCGACAACTGCCAGGGAGACGTCCGGCACTACCTGCGGACCGCGGGCGTCGCGAGCAGCGACGTCGCGCACGCGGGCTGCGACCGTGCGAAGTCCACCACCGCCGTGGTGTACGTCTTCGTCCAGATCAGCTACAAGCCCATGCTGTCCGGGTTCCTGGCCGACCGGACATGGACGGCGAAGGCCACCGCGTCCGCCACCAACCTCAGCGGCAACTGACCGGAGAAGGCAGAGGAAACCGCCATGGCACGCACGACCGCCACGGGACGTACCCGCGCACAGCAGGCAGGGGCCGCGGCCCCACCGCCGCGCAGCCGGCGTACCTTCGGCGACTTCGTACGGGCCTTCGGCGCGTTCCTGGCCCTGCTCGTGCTGGTCGTCGGGGTGCCCGGGGCGCTGCTGTACTTCATCGGCTCGCCCTTCCCGCACCACTTCGACTCCGGCCTGGTGCAGCAGCCGATCACCTCGGAGACGTTCGTCAACACGCTGGCCGTGGTGGTGTGGCTGGCCTGGGCGCAGTTCACCGCGTGCGTCCTGGTGGAGGCCAAGGCGGCGATGTCCGGGGTGGGCATGCCGCACCGGGTCCCCGGCTCGGGGCCCAGCCAGCTGCTGGCCCGCCAGCTGGTCGCCGCGCTGCTGCTGGTCGGCGTCAGCACCGCCGGCCTGATCCCCGGCATGTCCCAGCTCGGCCAGCACCACCAGATCGAGAACCAGGCCAGGCCCGGCGTCGCCGCCACCGCCCAGCAGACCCCCGGCCAGCAGCAGGCGCGCCCGGCGGGCGTCGTCACGCCCCAGCAGCAGGCCGGCCACCAGGGCGGCGGCGCGGCGGGCCAGAGCGCCGGGCAGTCGGCCGCCAAGGACACGAAGTTCTACCGCATCCAGCCCCCCGAGGGCCGCCACCACGACTCCCTGTGGGAGATCGCGCAGCGGCACCTCGGCGACGGCCGCCGCTACAAGGAGATCTACGCACTCAACAAGGACCGCGTGCAGCCCGACGGTTCGCGCCTGTCGCAGGCCAGCCTGATCCGGCCCGGCTGGGTCATGGAGATGCCGGGTGACGCGCGCGGCGGCGACCTGGTGCAGATGCCCGTCGCCGCGCCGCACACCGCACCCGACGTCGCGCGGTACGCGGCGCACGGCGGCGCCAAGGACACGGTCGCCGAAGGCGCGCACGCCGCGTCGCAGACGCCGGCCGCAGAGGAGGCCGGCGGCGCCGGCGGCTCGGGCGGTGGCGGCGCCGGCTCCGGTGGCAGCGGCGGCTCGGGCGGTCCCGGCGGGGGCGGCGGGCAGCACGCGCAGGAGCACACGGCACCCGCCCAGGAAGCACCCGCCCGGACGGCACACGCCGAGTCCCCGGTCACCGCGGCGCTCACCGGACTGACCTCCGGCGCCCACGGCTTCGACCTCTCCGAAGCGCTGATCGCCGCCCCGCTGATGGCCGCGGGCCTGCTCGGCGCGCTCGGCCGCAGGCGGCGTACGGCGCTGTGGCAGTCGGTCACCGCGGGCGGACTGCGCACCCCGCGCACTCCCACGGGACCGCAGGCCGACGCCGCCGACGCGCTGCGGGTGGGCGCCGACCCGGAGACCGTCTCCTTCCTCGACCGGGCGCTGCGCTCGCTCTCCGCCCGGCTCGACGCCGACGGCCGCAAGCTCCCCACGGTCTACGCGGCCTGGCTCACCGACGAGGCCCTGCACCTGCAGCTCGCCTGGCCGGAGGGCCAGCCGCCGACGCCCTGGCAGCTCGGCCAGGACCAGACGTTCTGGCAGCTCAACCGCTCCGACCTGGCCGAGGACGCCGACGTGTCCGCCGCGGCGCCTTACCCCGGTCTGGTCGCCCTCGGCACGCTGGACGGCGCGCGCCTGCTGCTCAACCTCGAAGCGGTGCCCGGCATCGTCTCGCTGGCCGGCGCGAAGGCCGACCGCGAGGCCGTGCTCGCCTCCGTCGCCGCGGAACTCGCGACCAACGGATGGTCCGACCGTATGACCGTCACCCTGGTCGGCTTCGCCGAGGACCTCACCGCGCTCGCGCCCGCCCGGATACGGCACATCGCGGACGTCCCCGAGGTCATCGAGATCATGACCGCGGAGACCGCGCAGCGCGCCGGCGCGCTGCGCGGCTCCGGCCAGGACAGCGTCCTCACCGGTCGTACCGGCCGCGCCCAGCACACCCAGTGGGCGCCGCACCTGGTGCTGCTCGCCGCCGAGCCGACCGCGTCGGAGGCCGAGCGGCTCGCCGAACTCGCCGCCGACGCGGGCCGCCTGGGCATCGGCTACCTCGTCGCGTCCAGCCGCGCCGATCTGCCCGGCGCCGCCTGGGAGCTCGAAGTCACCTCCGCGGGACGGCTGCTCGCGCCGCTGCTCGGGCTCGACCTGGAGGCGCAGGTGCTGCCGGCCGCCCAGTACCAGGCCGTGCTGCGGCTGTTCGCCGAGGCCGGCGGCGAGGACGGTCCGGGCCCCGAAGCGCCGCCGTTCCTCGTCGACCTGTCCGACCAGGGCCGACCCGGTGTGTACGCGCGGCTGCTCGGCCCGTTCGAGGTCATCGGCATCGAGTCGCCCACCGCCGAGCGCAGCCCGCTGCTGCACGAGGCGCTCGCGCTGCTCCTGCTCCACCGCGAGGGGGTCCACCCCCGGGTGCTGGCCTCCGCGCTGTGGCCGCGCGGCGTCACCGACGACGTGCGGGACGCGCTCGTCGAACGGCTCAGGGAGTGGCTCGGCACCGACCCCGGCGGCGCGCCCCGCCTCTCCTTCGACGGCACCGGCCGGATCGTGCTGGCCACCTCCGTCGTCTGCGACTGGGACGTGCTGCAGACCCTCCACCACGAGGCCACCGAGGGCCGGGCCGCGTCCGACCCCACGGCGCGCCGCCGGCTGCTCACCGACGCCCTCTCGCTGGCCCGCGGGCCGCTGCTGTCCGACCGCGCCGCCGGCCGGTACGGCTGGCTCGGCCACGAGATCGTCGACGCCCAGCACCCGGTGCTCGTCGCGGAGATCGCCCTCGCGCTGAGCGCGCTGCACCTCGACGCGTCGAAGCCGAAGGCGGCGGTCGCCGCGATCGAGACGGGCCTCGCGGTCTCGCCGAACGACGAACGCCTCTGGCTGGAACTCCTGCGCGCCACGCACGCCACCGGCGACCAGGCACGCCTGGACGCGGCGGCCCGGTCGCTGATCGCCCGCAGCAGCGCGCTCAGCGGACCGAGCCGCGGACTCCCGCCGCGCGTCGAGGCGTTGATGGACGAACTGCTGCCGGAGTGGCGGGGCCGCATCGCCAACTGACCGCTCCACACGGCGACTCCGTGAGGCCTGCACGCGGGGGCTGCGGGCTGCTGCGCCGCCTCGCCTGGTGACCCGATCGGTGGCATATGCCGGGGTACCCGTAACCGCGGCCCTGAGCACGACCGTTGTTCCGGTCGTGAACAGCGATTACGAGTGCGGGTGCGCGGGTGGGTGCGGTCGTGGCTGACCTGCGGGTGACGGACGAGGTGCTCGCCGACGCCGAGCGGCTGCTGAGCCGGCTGCACGGCGAGTTCCGGGGCATCGCCGAGCACCGCGACGACCTTCGCCAGGTCTGGGGCGCCGCACCGGTGGCGCACGCTATGGACGCGTTCGTCGACAACTGGTCCTGGCACCGCGGGAGACTCCTCGCCGGCATCGAGTCGGTGGGCGGCCTGGTCGGCGAGGCGCGGGAGACCTTCCGCCGCACCGACCGGCAGTTGGCGGCCGGCCACCGTCTGCCCAAGGCCGGGTGAGCGCGGTGGGCCGCCGTCCGCGCGACTGGCACCCCCTCGCCGCCGCCGACCCCGTACCCGGCGACCCCGACGCGATCCTGGACGAGGTCGCGCACCTGAAGCACGTCGCGACCCTGCTCAGGCGCGAGGCCGGCGACCTGCGCGTCATCGCCCAGGGCGACGGCCTCGTGGGACGCTACGCCGAAGCGCTGCGTGACGGCGCCCGTGATCTCGAAGGCCACCTGGGCGAGACCGCCGGCCGCTACGAGCGCGTCCACGGCCATCTGACGTGCTGGGCGCACGAGTTGGCGGGCCTCCAGGCCGACGCGGCGCGCATCCTGCGGGCGGCCAGGGAGGACGCGGGGGCGGACCCCGGGTCCGGTTCCGGCGCCGATGACCCCCTGGCGGCCCACCGGGCCTCCCTCGCGAAGGTCGAGGCGCTGCGCGACGAGCGCGCCGGTCACTACGGACACCTCCTCGGCCACCAGATCGACGACAAGATCAAGGACAGCCGGTGGCAGCGGCTCAAGAACGCCGTCCACGACTGGCAGGGAGTCATCTCCCTCGCCGTCGACGTCATGAGCTGGACCGCCACGGTCATCGCCGTCGCCGCCCTCCTCACCACCCCGGCCGGGTGGGTCGCCGGGCTCGCCCTCTGGCTCTCCTTCGGCGTCCTCGCCGGCCACCTCCTGCTGGCCGCCGCCGGCGACGGCTCCTGGGCGGACATCGCCATGGATGCCTTCGGCCTGCTCACCATGCACGTCGGCAACGCCGCCCTCACCGAACTGCGCGCCGTCCGCGACGCCACCAAGCGGGCGGCGCAAGCCGCCGCGGACGAGGCCGCGGCGGCGAACTCCGCGCGCGCCACCCAGGCGGTACGCGACCGCGCGTCAGCGGTCGTCAACCGGCGCGGCGCCACCCGGGCGGAGCGGGCCAAGGCCCGCCATGACCGCAACATCGCCCGCGCCTCCAACCGCCGCGCCGGCCGCGACGCCGCGGACGCCGAGGCGTCCACCCCTATGCCGGAGGCGACCCGCTGGGAGGCGGTACGGATGGGCGGCGAGAAGGAATCGATGAACGTGCACAAGGACATTCAGCGAATGAGGGCTGCGTATCCGCGGAACGCCGCGGTGGCGCTGGCGAGTGAGGGTGCCGATGCGCGCAAGCGGGTGTTCGAGGCTACCTGGATGGCTGCGACGACGGTGGATGGCTTCGACAAAGGCGCCGGCAGCAGTGACATCTACCCAAGTAAGTGGCAGTACGGCCCGTACGGACGGCTCAAGGACCGTTACACAAGGGAAATCGGCTCGGCATGGTGAGGAGCACTGGTGTTTCCGAGTGATGCAGCAGAGAGTCCACTCCTTGCCCGGAGTGATCGACTGATCCGGCTTGGCGCAGCGCTTCCGATGCTCGCCTTCGGGGTCATCGCCGTCACCGCGCGGCTGCTCGACCCGAGCCAAACAACGTTCGTGGTCGAGATGCTTACGGTGACTCTTTGCGCGCAGTCGCTGACCTGGTGTGGTCTAGTCGGCGTTTGGCGCTGTGCGGCCTGGAACTCCGGCGTGCTGTTCTACATCTGGTTCGGTGGAACGATGGGCGTCTTGACCCTGCTCGCCACGGCCATCCCAGCCGTCATGCCCATCCCCCTCCTCGCCCCGCTCGTCGCCACCTTCGCCCGGTGGCGGGCCGGGCGTAGGGCGCGGCCCGCGGTGGAGGACGTGGCGTGACGCCCACCTCGTACAGCCTCGCGCTGCCCGCCGGGTGGGCCCGTGTTCCGTTGCGCGGTGGGACGCGAGCCGCGTTGGAGGAGAAGGTGTTCCGGGGGATCGAGCGGGTTCCGGCGGACGTGCCGCGGGATCAGGGGATGGCGTACCGGGCGTGGGTGCGGCGGCGGGTGGAGCGGATGGTGGGGGAGGCGCGACGGGCGGGCGGGCTCGACCTCTACGTGCCGGTGCGCACGCGGCGCCCGCTGCCGGCGTCGTTCCTGGTGGCCGAGATCGCCGAGGTGGCCGAGGTTGCGGCGGGCCCGGAGGCGCCGGGAGAGGCGGTCGTGCGGCTGGCCGGCGAGCGGAGGGCGGGCGCCGCCGGGGAGGTGCGCCACGTCGGGGACGGGCTCGGCGTGCGGTGGGAGTACGTACGGCCGCGGGACGCGGAGGCGGCGGCGGAGGACGACGTGCCGGTCGCGGCGTCGCGGCGCGTCGACTACGTCCTGCCGGTGCCGGCCGGCCACGGCCGCTGGCTGGCGGTGAGCCACTCCACCGCGGTCGACGGCGACCCGGCGGGCCCGTACGCGCAGGCGCTGACGGACCTGTTCGACGCGCTGATGACGACGTTCCGCTGGGCGTACTGAACCGCGGGAGTGTCACGTGCGGGCGACCACCGCGAGGATCTCCGGCAGCCGGTCGAGGAGCCTGGGCGCGGTGAGGCGCAGCGCGATCGCCGCCACGGCTGCGCCGTACGCCGCGCCGGCGGGGAGCACCGTCCAGAGCAGGGCGTGGTGTCCGGTCACGTGGAGGGCGACGGTGAGCGCGAGCACCGGCAGGCTGAGCACCGCTCCGCTCAATGTGCCGCCCAGCACGTTCATGGCGACCAGTCCGCTCTGTCCGGGCGCGGCGTTCTGGAACGGGTTGTCCTGCTGCACCGCGTACGGGTAGCGGACGCTCGCGTAGCCGCCGGTCGCCATGAGCGCGCCGAGGAAGGCCAACTCCAGGCCGAGCGTCTCGGGCAGCGCGTGCGGCCGGCCGAGCAGCAGTGCGGCGCCGGTGGTGACGACGGTGACGTACGGCACCGCGATGGCCGCGAGCGTCAGGGCGCGGCCGCGCAGTTCGAGGGCGGCGTCCCCGCGGTCGGCGATGGTGGCCGCGACGGTCCAGAACGCCGAACCGTCCATCCCGAACTGGTTGTACATCTGCATGCCGAGCAGCCCCGCCGCCCACAGGCACTGGTACACCGTGCCGTGCTGGACCACCGCGGCCAGCGGCAGCAGGAGCCCGACGGCTGCGCCGGCGGCCAGCGACGCCCTCGACCGCGGGTCGCGCCACAGGTAGCGGAACTGCCGCTCCATGACGGTGACGGTGCGGCCCGGCGCGAGCCGCCGCGTCAGCAGCAGCCGGGCCGGTGCGGAACGGGCGCTCCTGGCAGCGGCCTTGCGCTCCGCGCGGTCCGGCGCCGCCTGGACCGTGGAGGCGTCGGGCGACGTCATCAGGCGGTGCAGGGTGCGGTGCCACCAGTGCAGCAGCGCCGCCAGCACGGCCAGCGAGCAGAGCAGTTGGGCGGCGGCGAGCCCGTAGGCGCCGCGCGAGGCGGAACGCACCGCGTCGACGGCGGGCGCGGGCGGTATCCAGCGCAGCGCCGTGGTGAACGAACTCAACCGGTGCAGGTCGTGCCCGGACGACAGGGCGCTCGCGCCGAGGTTCGCGAGCTGGACGCCGACCGCGATGAACAGGCCGCTGAGCAGCGCCAGATCGCGGCCTCTGCGGCTGGTCAGCAGCCGGGTGTTGGCGGCGGCCACCGCACGCGAGACGGTCACGCAGGTCAGCACCACCAGTGCGACCGCGACCGCCGCGACGGCCGTCCCCGCCGCGCCGTGCGCGACCGCGACGACGGCGCCGGTGGCCACCAGGACGGTGAACAGCGGGCCCACGCCGATCAGCGAGGACGTGAGCAGTGCGGTGACCAGCGGCCGCGGCCGCAGCGGCAGCATGGCCAGCCGGGTCGGGTCGAGCGTGTCGTCGCCGCCGAAGAAGAACAGCGGCATCACCGCCCAGCCGACACCGAGGACGATGGCCACGGTGACGGCGGCGGCCGGTGCGTAGTCGTTGTGCCGCAGGGCGATCATGCCGGCGCCCGTCCCCAGCGCGTAGAGCAGCGCGAAGGCCACGCCGAGCGACCAGCCGACGGTACGGCCCCTGGACTGGCGCAGTCCGTTGCGCAGCAGGGACAGCTTGAGGCGGACGAACACCCAGGTCACCGACGGCGCCCGCCCGGCCCCCGCGGCGCCGCTCACCGGGTCGACCCGCCCAGCCAGTCCAGGCCGTCCCCGGCGCCCGACCGGCGCGCGCCGACCAGGGACAGGAAGGCGTCCTGCAGGGTGGGGGCGGCGCCGCGCACCTCGGCGAGCGGGCCGTGCGCGACGATCCGGCCGGCGGCCATCACCGCGACCCAGTCGCAGAGGCTCTCCACCAGCTCCATCACGTGCGAGGAGAACACGACGGTGCCGCCCGAGGCGGTGTACCGCTCCAGCACCCCGCGGATGACCTGGGCCGAGACCGGGTCCACGCCCTCGAACGGCTCGTCGAGGAAGAGCACTTCGGGGTTGTGCAGCAGCGCCGCCGCCAGGCCGACCTTCTTGCGCATGCCGGTGGAGTAGTCGACGACGAGCTTGTGCCGGGCGGCCGTCAGGTCGAGCACGTCCATCAGCTGGGCCGCCCGCTTGTCCACCTCCTCGCCCGGCAGGCCGCGCAACCGGCCGGTGTACGCGAGCAGTTCGCGCCCCGACAGCCGCTCGAACAGGCGCAGGCCCTCCGGCAGCACGCCGATGCGGGACTTGACCGCCACCGGGTCCTTCCACACGTCGCGGCCGCCGATCCACACCAGTCCGTCGTCGGGGCGCAGCAGCCCCGTCACCATCGACAGGGTGGTGGTCTTGCCCGCGCCGTTCGGGCCCACCAGCCCGATGAACCGGCCGGACGGCAGGTCGAGGTCGATGCCCGCGACGGCCGCCTGCTCGCCGAACCGCTTCCACAGCCCGCGCACCCGTACCGCCGCGGGCGGCCCGTCCGCGCCGCCCGCCTCCGCCGCCCGCCCGTAGTACGGCTCGGGCCCGCCCCGCGGCGTCTCCTGCGACTGACCCATGCCGCCCGCCACCTCTCCCCGTCCCCGCCGGCACCCGGCTGCTGCCGTCCTCGTCCCGCCCACCCTAGAACGGGTCACTGACAGTGACGACGGGTCGCGCTCCGAATCAGTGCCCGGCCCGGCTCCCAGCCGGTCCCGAGCGGGCCTGAGCCGGCCGCGAGGGCCGCCGCCCGGTCAGTGCACGCGCGGCTGCGCCGCGTCCACGCCGCACGCGTACGCCAGCGGGCTCAGCAACTCCTCGGCGTCGGGCAGCCAGCGGTTGAGCGCGGTGGGCCGGCGCACCCACTGCACCGAGGCGCCGGTGCCCATCCGGGTCGGCGGCGCGGGCACCCAGTCGCCCTTGCCGCGCACCACCAGGTCGAGCGCGCCCGGCAGCCGGCCCAGCCGGCGCAGCAGCCCGGGAACCTTCGCCTGGGCGCCGGGCAGCACCAGGAACACCGTCCGCCGGGCCGGTGTGCGGATCACCGGTCCGAGCGGCAGCTCCAGCCGCTCCAGCCGGGCCAGCGCCAGGAAGCCGGCGCTCTCCGGCACGTCCAGCGCGTCGAACGTGCGCCCCGTCGGCAACAGCACGGAGGAGCGCGGCTGCTTGCACCACATGAGGCGCACCGCGGCGCCGTTGCCGCTCGCCTGGGCGGCCCAGTCGGGCCTGGTCGGGTGGGCGCCGGGGGCCGGGCAGGACGGCGAGGCGCAGGAGCAGCGCGGGGCGCCGCCCCCGGGCGCCTCCAGCCAGCAGCCGGGGAGCACGTCCCAGTGCCGTTCTTCCGCGTAACCGACCGCCGCGTCGCGGAGTTGGCCGGTGCGCGGCCGCGGAGCCGCGATGGTGTCTTCCACGGGCTGCACAACTGCCCCTGCCGATGCGGGTTACGGGCGCGGGCGGCGGCTCATCGCGGGCGCACTGATGCACTGCCGGGGGCGCGCACGCGCGATCGGGGCCCGGCGGGGGTAGTCAATTCCGAGCCGGAAACCACCCGGTGAGGGTGAAATGCCGTACCTGCGCGTATTTCTCCGGTACGGCGCGGGAAGACTTGGCACGCGAGGCACGACGAGGGGGGACCGATGGCCGCACGACCACTTGTGGCGCGGCAGCCGAACGAGCGGCTCCAGGCACTGATCCAGGAGGCCGGCTGCTCGAACGCCGGACTCGCCCGCAGGGTCAACGTCTGCGGGGCGGAGCACGGCCTCGACCTGCGCTACGACAAGACGTCCGTGGCCCGCTGGCTGCGCGGCCAGCAGCCGCGCGGCCGGGCGACCGCGATCATCGCCGAGGCGCTCGGCCGCAAGCTCGGCCGGTCGGTGTCGATAGACGAGATCGGCATGGCCGACGGCAAGAACCTGGCCACCGGGATCGGCCTGCACTTCGCGCCGACCGTGCTCGGCGCGATCGAGCAGGTCTGCGAGCTGTGGCGCAGCGACGTGGGCCGCAGGGACTTCCTGTCCGGCTCGACCGTCGCCGCCTCGGCCCTCGTGGAGCCCAGCCGCGACTGGCTGATCACCCGCCCCGACCAGGGCGTCGCGCGCAACGGCGGTGCCAGGGTGGGGATGTCGGACGTCGAGGCGGTCAGGGCCACCACGCAGGCGCTCACCGAGCTGGACCACCGGTTCGGCAGCGGCCACGTCCGCCCGGTCGTCGTCCACTACCTCAACAGCGTGGTGTCCGGCCTGCTCGCGGGCACCTACCGGGAGGCGGTGGGACGCGAACTGTTCTCCGCCGCGGCCCGGTTGACCGAACTGGCCGGGTACATGGCGGTCGACACCGGCCAACCCGGCCTGGCGCAGCGGTACTACATCCAGGCGCTCCGCCTCGCCCAGGCGGCCGGCGACCGCGGCTACGGCGGCTACATCCTGGCCGCCAGCATGAGCCACCTGGCCGCCTCCCTCGGCAACCCGCGGGAGATCGCCCAACTCGCCCGCGCCGCACAGGAAGGCGCCCGCGGACAGGTCACCGCCACCGCGGAGGCGATGTTCCACGCCGCGGAGGCCCGCGGCCACGCGCTGCTCGGCGACGCGCGCACCTTCGCGACCTCGGCGGGCGACGCCGTGGCCGCGATGGAGCGTTCGGAACCGGACCAGGACCCGCCGTGGATCGCGCACTTCGACCACGCCTACCTCGCGGACGAACTCGCCCACTGCCACCGCGACCTGGGACAGGCGGTGCCCGCCGCCCGGCGGGCCGAGGAGGCGCTCGCCGCGCACCCGGCCACCCGCTCGCGCCGCCGCGCGATCGACCTCTTCCTGCTCGCCGACGCCCAGGTGCAGCAGCGCGACCTGGAGCAGGCGTGCGACACCGCCACGCAGGCCGTCACCCTGCTGTCGGGGCTGCGCTCCAGCCGCGGCGCCGAGTACCTGGACGACTTCAGGCACCGCGTGGAGCCGTACGCGACGGACCCCTCGGTGCGGGCGTTCGTCGCCCGGCTCGACGACCGGGAGGCCGCCTGAGACGACCTGGCGCGCTCCGAGCCCGGCTGAGGCCGGCCGAGGCCGGCTCGGGGGCGGACCGCGAGGAGCCCCCGCCGGCTCCGGAACGCCCCCTGGGCCGCGCGTCGTTCGCGGCGGGGCCGGCCCGCCGCCGTTCCGCACCGCGGCGCGCGAGCCGGTCGCCCACGCGGCACAGAAGGTGACAACTGCGGGCAGCCACCGAATCGTTACCGTACCGACACCCCGTCTCCGCGGGTCCGCCAAAGCGCTGGGCAGACCCGCACGGACCGGGCGCGGCACGGCGCCCCGCCACGCGCGCCCACTGTGGTGTGCCGCTCACTCGTTCGGGTACGTGGCCGGGGCTCAGATTCACCCGGTAGCGTTGGCGGACGGTTCCGACGGCAGGGTAGAGGCGGGAGTGGGGCGGCGATGCACAGCAGCGGACGCGGCGAGGAATCGCCCGATGCGTACCGGGGCGTCGTCCTCCCCTCAGGGCAGGACCAGGCACCCCTGACGTACGGGGAGCACGTCCAGCCGGCGGCGGGCACGCCCTGGGGCGCCCCCGGCTCCCCGCAGGCGGCCCCCGGCGGTGGCCAGCCGGAGCCCGCCGACGCGACCCAGATGCTGCCGCCCTACCCCGGCGGCGCGCCCGGCCACGCCGCGCCGGGCCCCGCGCCGGTCGCGGACGCCACGCAGATGCTGCCCCCGTACCCGGGCGACGCCCCCGGCGGCCTGCCGCCGCAGCCGCCCGCCGCGGCCGCACAGGGCGGCGTGCCGCCGCTGCCGCCCATGCCGCCGCAGCAGCCCGGCTACGACCTCGGCCGCCCGGCGCAGCAGCCGCCGGTCGCACCGGCGGAGGCCACCCAGGCGCTGCCGCTGTCGATCTTCCAGGAGCAGGACTCCTACGGCAGCCCGCAGCAGTACGACGGCCAGGCGCAGCAGTACGACGCGCAGGCGCAGCAGTACGACGGCGGCTACGGCGCCCCCCAGCCGCAGCAGCCCCAGCAGCCGACGTACGAGCAGGCGTACGGCGGCGGCCCCGCGTTCGGCCAGGGCCAGGGTCAAGGCGGCCAGGGCCAGGGCCAGGGACCCGCGCAGGGGCCCGGCCAGGGGTACCAGGACTACGGGGACGGCTACGGGCAGCAGCCGGCCCAGCCGCCGCAGCACGACAGCGACTACGACCACCTCTTCCGCAACGACGTGCCGAGCCCGGCACCGGTGCGGCCGCACATCATCCAGCCGCCGGACCGCAGCCAGCAGGCCCAGCAGCAGGCCCAGCAGGGGCAGCAGGCCGGCCAGCAGCCCTACGGAGGCCCTCCCGGCGGCTACGAGCCCGCCTACGGCTACGACGGCGACGGCGGCGGTCCTCGCGGCGGCAGGAAGCTGTCGCCGAAGGTGCTGATCGGCATCGTGGTGGCGGGCTGCGTGGTGGCCGGGCTGGTGGTCGGCGGGCTGCTCAACAGCGGCGGCGGCGCCAAGGCCGGCGACCCCGGCGGCAAGAACAGCACCAGCGCCCCCGGCACGCCGAGCGCCTCCGCCTCGGCGTCCGGGAGCACCGCGGACGACGCCGCGAAGCAGCAGGCGCAGGCGCTCGACGCGCTGCTGAAGACCAGCGGCAGCAGCCGCAGCTCGGTGGTCGACGCGGTCGCGGCGATCAAGGACTGCAAGGACATGGCCGGGTCGGCGACCGCCCTGCGCTCCGCCCAGAGCCAGCGCACCGGGCTGGTCACCCGGCTGCACACGCTGTCCGTCGACAAGCTCCAGGGCCACGCGGAACTCACCGACGCGCTCACCAAGGCGTGGCAGGCGTCCGCGGCCGCGGACGGCCACTACGCGAACTGGGGGGACCAGGCGCAGCAGGACGGCAAGGTGTGCAAGGGCGGCCACGCCCACACCACGGGAGAGGCGCAGGACGCCAACCGGGAGAGCGGCACGGCCACCGAGCAGAAGAAGCGCGCGGTGCGGCTGTGGAACGCCCTGGCCGACCAGTACGGGCTGTCCAAGCGCACGTACAGCCAGCTCTGACGGGCGCGCCGGGCGGGCGCCCGGCGCGGCCTCCTGCGCGCTTCCCGCGCGGTTCCGGCGCGGTTCAGCTCAGATCGGTGGACTTGAGCGTCGTGCCCAGGTCGATGAAGCCGGGCCGGGCGGCGACGAGGCGGCCGTCGCGGATCACCTGGTAGGTGACCTTGCTGTCGACGAGCCTGGCGTACTGCGGGACGCCCTTGAGGTCGGCGTCGGTCCAGCCCAGCTCGGGGGTCAGGCCGCCGGTCGACAGGCGCGTCGTGTGGTCCAGGGCGTTCTGCAGGCTCACCGGGGTGACCGCCTTGTCGCCCATCGCCTGCACCACCTTCGTCAGCACCGTGTAGGCGATCCACGTGGTCTGCTCGCCCGGGTCGGCGACGTCGATGCGGTCGTCGTCGAAGGCGTACTTGGTGACCGCGGCCTTCATCTCGTTCCACTTGGGGTCGCTCGACACCGGGTACCAGCCGGTGACGTACGCGTTCTCCAGCGGGCTCGAGGCGCCGCCGGTGGCGTCCACGACGGACTGCTCGACGCTGCCGAGCACCGAGGACAGCCGCACCTTCGGGGCGCTGTCGCCGGTCCTGCGCAGCGAGTCGAAGAAGGTCGGCGTGTGGTCGCCGAGCACCGCGGAGACGCAGCTGGAGGGCTTGTCGTCACCGACCGCGGTGGCCGCGGCCTGGGTGTAGTCCGTCGCGTCGTCCGGCGTCGGCAGGTCCTTCGCGGCCTTCTCGCCGCCGGCCTTCAGGCCGGCGTCCAGGAACGCCGGGTACTGGTCGCCGGTCGTGGAGTCGGGCCGCACCAGCGTGACGTTCCTGCACAGGTCGGCGAGCTGCCGGCCGCTGCCCGCGAGCAGTGCGGGCATGCCGCCGTTGACCGGGTACGACATCAGGCTCTGGAACTCGTCCTCGGTGATCCCGAAGCCCCCCAGGTACGGGATGCCCAGCGTCTGGAGCGCCGAGATGAAGTCGCCGCCGCGCTCGCTGTACGAGCCGACGACCGCCACCGCGCCCGCGTCCGACGCCTGCCGCGCGCAGTCACGAACCGCGGCTGAGTCGTCCCGCTCGTTGCAGGTCAGCACCTTCAGCTTGCGCCCGCCGATGCCGCCGCGGGCGTTGACGTACTTCTCGTACACCTGGGCCATCGCCAGCATGCCCGGCTTGTTGGTGCCGTTCGTGTCGACCGGAGCCCAGGTCATGACGACCACGGGTCCCGGGGAGCCCCCCGTGCCCCCCGGGATCACACCGCAGCCACTGAGCAGCGCGGAAGCGGCCAGTAAGGCCAGAGCGGTCCTGCGGATGCCGCGCGCACGCTGTGCAGTCATGTACCCGGAAGATTCCCGGTCGCCGCCAACGCGAGGGTGACCGGGAGCGAACGAAGAGTCACTTTCAGGTGAATTACAGGTGCCGCTGTTCGACTGCGTACGATCAGGCACTGTGCAAGGTTCGGAGAAGTCTTCCCGTCGCGGCCGTCGCTCCCCCACGATGGGTGGCATGCCGCTCAACGACATGCCGTGGTGGCGCTGGCGCAGCAACGTGCGCTCGGCGCTGCACATGATCAGCGACCCGGTGTTCCAGCGTGAGGTCTGGCAGGCCGGGCGCGAGGGATACGGGGACGTCACCGATGCCGTGTACCGCCTCGTCGAGGACACCTGGCTCGACAACTGGTCGGCCGAGAAGTACGTCGGCACGATCTTCCGCGACTCGCAGGAGGCCGCGCTCGTCGACGTCGCCGTGCTGCGGGTGCTGAAGATCCTGCACCAGGTGGGCGCCGACGCCCCGGCCACCGCCTACCTCGACCACCACGCCTGGCCGGAGGCCGTGCGCGCCGCACGGGAGGCCCATGTGCGGCTGGCCGCCGCGGACGAGGACGACCCGGACGTGCCGCCGCGCTCGCTCGAGGTGCTCGCGATCTACAACCGGACCGCCTGAGGGCGGT
The DNA here is from genome assembly GCF_036353415.1 of Actinacidiphila polyblastidii. Taxonomy (NCBI): domain Bacteria; kingdom Bacillati; phylum Actinomycetota; class Actinomycetes; order Kitasatosporales; family Streptomycetaceae; genus Actinacidiphila; species Actinacidiphila polyblastidii. The sequence goes on along the minus strand of NZ_JAZEWV010000029.1, from coordinate 20,076 downwards.
GCGCGCCGACGGCCGGGTGCCCCCGACGGCGCGCGGACGCGTTCCGCGTGACGGACAGGCGTGTCCGGGCGCGGGCGTTTGTGCCAGGCTGGCCGGGTGAACGCACAGCAGCAGCCGCCCGCGGCTGAACCGCCGTCGCAGTACGTCCTCACGCTGTCCTGCCCGGACAAGCAGGGCATCGTGCACGCGGTCTCCAGCTACCTCTTCATGACCGGCTGCAACATCGTGGACAGCCAGCAGTTCGGCGACCAGGACACCGGCCTGTTCTTCATGCGCGTGCACTTCTCCGCCGACGCCGCGGTCACCGCCGACAAGCTGCGGGCGAGCTTCGCCGCGATCGGCGGCGCCTACCACATGGAGTGGGCGATCCACCCGTCCGACGAGCGCATGCGCATCGTCCTCATGGTGAGCAAGTTCGGGCACTGCCTCAACGACCTGCTGTTCCGCGCGAGCATCGGCGCGCTGCCGGTCGAGATCGCCGCCGTGGTCTCCAACCACACCGACTTCCGCGACCTCGTCGGGTCCTACGGCGTCCCCTTCCACCACATCCCGGTCACCGCGGAGACCAAGGCGGACGCCGAGGCGCAGGTGCTCGCACTGGTCGAGCGGGAGAACGTCGAGCTGGTCGTGCTCGCCCGCTACATGCAGGTGCTCTCCGACGACCTGTGCGGCAAGCTCTCCGGCCGGATCATCAACATCCACCACTCCTTCCTGCCGAGTTTCAAGGGCGCCAAGCCCTACCACCAGGCGCACGCCCGGGGCGTGAAGCTGATCGGCGCGACCGCGCACTACGTCACCGCCGACCTCGACGAGGGCCCGATCATCGAGCAGGAGGTCGAGCGGGTCGGCCACGAGGTCACCCCCGGGCAACTGGTCGCGATCGGCCGGGACGTGGAGTGCCAGGCGCTCGCGCGCGCGGTGAAGTGGCACAGCGAGCGGCGGGTGCTGCTCAACGGGCGGCGCACGGTCGTCTTCGCCTAGGCCCTAGGCCCCAGGGTTCAGAGGCGGGACAGCGACGCCGCCGCGTACAGCACCTCGCGGATGGCGGTGCGGTCGCCGAGCTGGCCCGCCGCGGCCCGCTCGGGCTCCACGTGTCCCGCCGCCAGGTGGCAGAACTCCACGCTGTCCATGGCGACATGGGCGACCATGCTGTCCGGCGACGCGGTCGCGCCGGGCGAGTCCAGCGGCAGGTACCAGTTCCCGCCGCCGTCGCCCTCGATCTCCAGCCGCAGGCAGCGGCCCGGCCTGCCCGCGGACACCAGCCGGGTCGGCGAGTGCGCGAGCCCGGCCCTGCGCCGCTCCGCCAGCGCGCCGGGCAGCATGCGCGCGGCCAGGTCGACCATCGCGCCCAGGGCGCGCGGCGGCGGGGGATCGTACGGGTAGTCCACCGCGTCGGCGATGTCCCCGGCGTGGATCCAGCACTCGAAGGCCCGGTCGAGGAAGGCGTCCCGCAGCGGCAGGGCGAAGTCCCCGTAGTCGACGGGCAGTGCGCTCGCGCCGGGGCCGGCGAAGGAGACGGTGCGCACCAGCGTCATGGTCTGCTCGCGCCACAGCGAGCGCAGCGTCGCGCCCGGCAGGTGGCGTTGCGCGGCCCAGTGCGCCTCGGTGCGCTCCCAGGGCTCCAGCGGGAGTTCGCCCTCGGGCCGCGGGGAGTGGCCGAACCGGTCGCGCGCCACCGCGGCGAGCTGCGCCGCGCCGTGGCGTTCCGGGGGCCGGCCGTCGTCCTCGTCGCCGGGCGCCGCCAGTCCGAGCGCCCGGATCAGCAGGCCGTCCACGGCGGCCAGATGCGTCAGCACCTGGCCGACGGTGAACTGCCGTGTCACCGGCGCCCCGTCGAACCAGCGCAGCGCGACCGGCGCACGCCAGTACCCGTCGCCGAGATCGCGCAGCAGCGCGTCGAGCCGGGCGGCCTCCGCGCCGTACGGGCCCGCCCACTCGGGCATCGGAATCCGCGCCGGGCGCCGGCCGAGGCAGCCTTCGAGCACGCGGGCGCGCAGCAGCGGGTCGAGGTCGAGCGACTCCTCCTGGTGCAGCAGCCGTACGGCGTCGCGCAGCCGCAACGCCTCGTCCGCGCACGCCGCGCAGTCCGTGAGGTGCAGCTCGACGGCGAGCGCCTCGTCACCCGAGCACGCCGCCAACGCCCAGGCGCCGAGGAGGGACTTCAACGTCAGATGGTCGAAGTCGGGCGCTCTGGGCGGGTCGTACGCCTCAAGCGCCTCGGACGAGACGGGCACCTCGTGCGCCTCGGGCGAGAGGGGTGCCTCGGACTCCGCGGGCGGAGCGGACGGTTCGGAGGCGGACACGTCCTCCGCGGGCGCGGCGGCCGCCGAGGCGCTCGGGGCATCCGAGGCCGGCGGAGACACCGGTGGCAGCTCACCGCCGCGACCCCGACCCGCAGCACCGTCCACGGGGTGCCGGTCGTCCTGACGGCCCTGACCTCCCTGGCCGCGCTGCTGCGGCACGCGCGGCAGGCCGTCGCCGCCCCCGCCGGGGCCCTTGCCGTCGCCGTCGCCGTCGCGGTGGACGGGCCCGCTCATCGCAGGCCCCTGCGTGCGTGCTGGTCGAGCGAGGCGTCCGGCCGGCCGCCCGGCTCCATGGCGGTGGAGAGCAGTTGCAGTCCGAGCCGCAGCCGGCGCCGCGCCTCGTCCTCGCTCACGCCGAGCCCGGCGGCCGCCTCGCGGTAGTCGAGCCGTTCGCGGTAGGCGAGTTCGAGCGCGGCGCGCAGCGGCGTGGGCATGGAGGTGACGATGAAGTCGGCGCGGGCCGCGGTGTTCGCCTCGCGGACCCGGGCCTCGACCTCGGCCGGGGTGGACCGGCCCCGGTTCTCGTACTGCCGAAGCTGGTACACCGCATGACGCTGCGTCAGAGCGGCGATCCACGAGCGCATCGGGCCGTTCTGGGGGTCGTACGCGTCCGGGTTCTCCCAGATGTAGCCGAACACCTCGCGGGTGATCAGGTCGGCGGCCTCGTCGTCGTCCATGACGCGGTGGGCCAGGCTGTGCACGAGGGACGCGTAGCGGTCGTACAGCTCGGCGAGAGCTGCCTCCTCGCCGCGCGCCAGCCGCTGCTGCATCTTGCGGTCCCAGCGCGGCGGTGCGGGTGTCGCCATGTCCCGGCCCCTTGCCTCGTCCCACCCTTGCCCGTCCCCGGGCCGAACACCTTCGGTAGCCGGTCGTGTTCGACCCGTTCCTGCACGTCCAGACCGAAGGTACCGGCCGTTGGCCATGGCGTACGCGGCTTTGCACCAACCTCGCACCGACCGCGACCGCTTTTGGCGCTCTGTTATGCGGGTGTGACCGGAAGGTTGCGGAGTTACGACTGGGATCGGGCATAGGGTCGTTGCGATGACCGAAGTGACGTCGACGGCGAGGCGAGGTGGGAACCCGTGCTGGTGACCCAGGCCGAGCAGGACGGCTGGGCGGTGGTGACCGTCACCGGTGAGATGGATCTGATCTCCTCGCCGGCGGTCCGGCAGAAGGTGCACGACGCGGTGGCCGAAGGGCGGCGCAGCGTCGTCCTGGACCTGGCCGGAGTGCGGTTCTGCGACTCCAGCGGCGTGGGGGTGCTGATCGGCGCCCGCCGGCTGATGCGCTCCTGCGCGGGACGGCTGCGGATCGTGCTGCCCGAGGGCGGCACGCCGGGCACCACGGGCGGCGCCCACGTCAACCGGGTACTGGCGGCGCTCGGCGTGCGCAGGCTCTTCGAGGTCTTCCCGGACCTGGAGGCGGCCACCGACGACGCCGCCCGGCCGCTCTCCGCCTGAGGCCGCGAGCGGTGGAGCCGGCGCAGCCGGCCGGTTACGGAGTGTCCGCACGGCGTCGTGTCCGATGCGTGACTTGTCACACGGTGGAGTCGGGATCGACCTCGGGTACGCTCCATCGGGTGCGCGTGCTCTGCGGGGACTCTCGAGGCGCCGTCCGGTCGGTCCGGACGGGCGTCCAGGCGGGGCGCGCGCGGTCTCGCCCCATGCGCCGCACAGTATGCGGCACGCCCCGTCCTTCGCGCTGGAATATGCCCGAAGCGCTTGTTGGGGTGACTGTCGGTCGATCATGCTGTGTGCTGTCGAGGTCACGCACGGTGATCTTGGACAGGCGTGAGGCGTCGTGTCCGCCGGTTCGGATGGTGTGAACAGTGAAGGTGCTTCAGGTGCAGCTGGAGGTCGGTGTCGACCCCGCCGAGGTGGGGCGGGCTCGCCGATGGGCCAGGTCGCGGCTGGTGGGCTCCGGGATAGGAGCCGACGAGCCGGTCGCCGAGACGCTGATCCTGCTGATCTCGGAACTCGTCACCAACGCGGTCGTCCACACCGGCTGCCCCGCGGTGCTGCGCATGCTCTTCCCGTCCGCCCCCGCCGCTCCGGTACGGGTGGAGGTCGCCGACACCAGCCAGGCCCCGCCGGCCCCGCGCCACGCGGGACGCGAGGAGACGGGCGGCCGCGGCCTCGAACTCGTCGACGGCCTCGCCGACCGCTGGGGCTGGCAGCCCGAGGGCGGCGGCAAGCAGATCTGGTGCGAGGTCGACCGCGGCGCGGTCCTGACCTGAGCCTCCGGTCCTGACCTGGGCCTCCTGTCCTGTCCGGTCCGGCCCGTCGTCGCCCCCCCGCGGCGGGCGTCACGATCGCCGCACTCGCCGCCGTGACCGCCGCTAGACGCCCGCGGCCGCCCTCGCCGAGGTCTGGAACGTCCTGCGGTACACCGTCGGGGAGACGCCCAGCGCCGCCTGGAGGTGCTGCCGCATGGACGCGGCGGTGCCGAACCCGCAGCGCCGCGCGACGGCGTCCACGGCGAGATCCGTCGACTCCAGCAACTGCCGTGCGTGCTCGACCCGCTGCTGGGTCAGCCACCGGCCGGGGCTCATCCCCACCTCGTCGCGGAATCGCCGGGTGAAGGTCCGTACGCTCATCGACTCGCGCTCCGCCAACTGCCGCAGCGACAGCGGCTGGTCGAGCCGGTCGAGCGCCCAGGCGCGGGCCCGCTCGGTGCCCGAGGTCTGCGGCTCGGGCAGCGGGCGCCGCACGTACTGGGCCTGGCCGCCCTCCCGGTGCGGCGGCACGACGGTGCGACGGGCCACCGAGTTGGCGACCGCGGTGCCGAAGTCCCGCCGCACGATGTGCAGGCACAGGTCGATCCCGGCGGCGACGCCGGCCGAGGTCAGCACGTCGCCGTCGTCGACGTAGAGGACGTCCGGGTCGACCCTGACCCGCGGGAAGACCCGCTGGAAGTGGTCGGCGCTGGTCCAGTGCGTGGTCGCCGGGCGGCCGTCCAGCAGACCGGCCGCCGCCAGCAGGAACGACCCGGTGCAGATCGACACGATCCGCGTCCCCGGCCGGATCGCGGCGAAGGCCGCGGTGAGCGGCGGGGTCAGCCGCCCCTCGGTGAAGACCGGGCCCAGTTCGTGCGAGGCGGGGAACACCACGGTGTCCGCCTCGGACAGGGCCTGCGTGCCGTGCTCGACGAGGATCGGGAAGTCCGCGTCGGTGCGCACCGGGCCGGGGCGCAGGCCGCACGTGGCGATCTCGTAGAGCGGCGAGCCGTCCTCCGGGTGCTCGGCCCCGCCGAAGATCCGCAAGGGGATGCCGAGTTCGAACGGGATCACGCCGTCGAGCGCGAAGACCGCGACGCGGTGGCGGTCCCGGTGCTGGAACACCGCGGCGGGCTGCTCCGGCTGGTGCGAACGCTCCGGCCGCCTCGAACGCTGCGGCGGGTCCGACGGGGTGCGCCTCATGGCCCGATTCTTGCACACCATGGCCCTCGGGCCACTCGTCGCCGGTCGACCCGCCCCGGACACTGATCGGGTGACGCAGACATCGCACGTTCCCGCGCCCGCTCCGACCGGGCCGGAGCCGGTCCTCCCCGGCTCCCGCCGCCCCCGGCCGCACCGCGCCTGGGCGGTCGCCGCCGTCACCTTCGTGACGATCGTCGGCTCGGCCGCCTTCGCCTCGCTGCCCGGCCTGCTGATCGACCCGCTGCACACCGAGTTCGGCTGGTCCCGCGGCATGATCGGCTTCGCCGTGTCGGTCAACCTGGCGCTGTACGGCCTGACCGCGCCGTTCGCGGCCGCGCTGATGGACCGGTTCGGCATCCGCCGCGTCGTGGTGCTCGCGCTGACCACCATCGCGCTCGGCTCCGCGCTGACCGTCCGGATGACGCAGAGCTGGCAACTCGTGCTCTGCTGGGGCGTCCTGGTCGGACTCGGCAGCGGCTCGATGGCGCTGGCCTTCGCCGCGACCGTCACCAACCGCTGGTTCGTGGCCCGGCGGGGCCTGGTCACCGGCATGCTGACCGCGGGCGGCGCGGCCGGGCAACTGGTGTTCCTGCCGCTGCTGTCCTGGATCACCGAGCACCACGGGTGGCGTCCGGCCGCGGCGACGGTGGCGTGCGCGGCGATCGCGGTCGTGCCGTTCGTGTGGTTCCTGCTGCGCGACCACCCCGCCGACGTCGGCCTGGCGCCCTACGGGGCACCGGAGTTCGTCCCCAAGCCGGCGCCGGTCCGCGGAGCCGCGGGGCGCGCGCTGCGGGCGCTGCGCGAGGCGTCCCGCACCGGCACCTTCTGGCTGCTGGCGGGCAGCTTCGCGATCTGCGGCGCGTCCACCAACGGCCTGGTGAAGACCCACTTCGTGCCCGCCGCGCACGACCACGGGCTGCCGGTGACGACCGCGGCCTCACTGCTCGCCGTGATCGGCCTGTTCGACATCGCGGGCACGGTGGCCTCGGGCTGGTTCACCGACCGCATCTCGCCGCGGCGGCTGCTCGCGCTCTACTACGGGCTGCGCGGTCTGTCGCTGATGTTCCTCCCCATGCTGTTCTCGGACAGCATCCACCCCTCGATGGTGCTGTTCATCGTCTTCTACGGACTCGACTGGGTGGCCACCGTGCCGCCGACCATCGCGCTGTGCCGTCAGCACTACGGCGAGAACAGCGCGATCGTCTTCGGCTGGGTGCTGGCCGCGCACCAGCTCGGCGCCGCGCTGGTGGCCTACCTCGGCGGTGTCGCGCGTGACGCGCTCGGTTCGTACGACGTCGTCTGGTACTCCTCCGGTGCCCTGTGCGCGGTCGCCGCGCTGATGTCCCTGGTCATCCGCCACCGGCCTGCCGGTCCTCCCGCGGTGGCGGTCACCGGCTGAACGCCTCGCACGGCCGCGGGTGTTCCGGCCCAGGCCCGGATTCACCCGCGCGAGTGACGCAGCGTCACCTTGGCCCCTTGGCCCCATGGCCCCATGGCCCCATGGCCCCTGGGCCCTCGCCGGCCGTGCGACCGGCCTCCCCGCGCGACGCGCGCCGGCCGCCCGTCGCGCGTCGGGCGGCCCAGCCGCCGTCACCGGGTGCGGTCACCGGGCGCGGGACACCGCCCGCGCGATCTTGCGCGCGTCGATCGCCATCTCGCGGAACATGCCGCTGATGGGGTTGGTGAAGCCGGTGAAGTAGAGGCCGGGCGCCCCGGGAGGCGTGCGCGCGCCGTGCACGGCGGGGCGGCCCCGCTCGTCGAGCACCCCCAGGTGGCCGACGAGCGGTTCGAGGCCGCGGCGGTAGCCGGTGGCGGCGATGACCACCTCGGCGCCGACCTCCGTGCCGTCCGCGAGGTGCACCTTCGCGCCGTCGAACCGCTCGACCGCGGCGACCGGTTCGACCCGCCGGGAGCGGACCGCTTTGATCAGGCCCACGTCCTGCACCGGGATCGCGCCCTCGCGCACGCGCGAGTAGAGCCCGGAGTCGGGCCGGGGCAGCCCGTAAGGAGTCAGGTCCGGCACCCCGGCCCGCTCGATGTACGGGGCGATCCGGTCGACCACACCGGTCGGCAGCCGGCGGCACAGGATGCCGCTGGCCTGCGCGGGCCACCCCGCGGTGGAGCGGCGCAGGATGTGCGGCGCGGTCCGCACCGCGAGGCGCACCCGCCCCGCGCCGCCTTCGACGAGGTCCACCGCGATCTCCGCGCCGGTGTTCCCGATCCCCACCACCAGCACGTCCCGGCCGGCGTACGGGGTCGCGTTGCGGTAGTCCGACGCGTGCAGGAGATCGCCCGTGAAGGTGTCGCGGCCGGGCCAGTCGGGCACGTACGGCGTGTGGTTGTGGCCGGTGGCCACCACGACCACGGCGGACGTCAGCATCCGGCCGCCGGTGGCGGGCAGTTCCCATCCGCCGCCGGCCGCCTTCTCGACCCGCTGGACCTCTATGCCGGTGGCTATGTCCAGGTCGTGGTGGTCCGCGTACTGCTCCAGGTAGCGCACCACGTCGTCGCGCCCCACCCAGCGGCCGTAGGCGCGCGGGATCGGCAGCCCCGGCAGCGCCGACAGCCGGCGGGTGGTGTGCAGGTGCAGCCGGTCGTAGTGGGACCGCCAGGAGGCGCCCAGGTTCTCCGCGCGCTCCACGACGAGCGGGCGCAGCCCGCGCGCCCGCAGTGCCGCGGCCGCTGCCAGGCCGCCGGGGCCTGCGCCGATGACGAGGGCGTCGGGCGCCGCGGTGCCGGCGGGCGCGTCCGGGACGGCGGTGGAGGACTCGGCCATGGTGGGAACTCCTGGAGCCTGAAAGGTCGTACGGCGAAAAGACGGTGGTATCGGAAGGTAACCCCTCGGCGGGGTGCGGGCGTAGTCCCGGTGCGCGAACGCCTCCTGGGCGCGCGGCCGTCGCCACCCCGCACCGCGCGGCGGGCGGCCCCCACGGGGACGATTCAGCGGCGCTTGCGCAGCAGCGCGACGGCGCTCAGCGTCTGGGTCACCGAGATGACCGCGAGCAGCACCCAGAGCACCCGGCGCAGGGTGTCGGGGTGCGTCCACCACTGGGCGCTGATCCACACCGGCAGCAGGAGCGCCCACACCGCGGCGTAGGCGCGCAGCTGCGCGGTCGAGGAGTCGGGGCCGGGGGACAGGAAGCGGGACAGGACGCTGCGCCGCGGGCGTTCGGGCGGCGTCGGGCTGCTCGTCATGCCCGCCATCATGCCGGGCGCGCCCGCCCGCGTCGCCGGGCGGGCCGCGGGCCGGCCCGGGGCAGACGGCGGCGCGGGCGCCGCCGCCTCCCCCGAGGCGATGTGCGGCGCCCGCGCCAGAGGCTGACGGGCGGGGCTGACGTGCGGTATGGCAGGACGGAGGATCGCGTGGCGGGCTGGCGGCGGGCGGCAGCCGTGGCGGTGGCGGCCAGGACCGTCGCGGAGGTGCGGCGGTGCGGTCGCTGCGCGGCTACTTCGGCGGCTTCTTGCCGGTCACACCGAGGTGCACCAGCAGCGCCAGACTCGGCTTGAGGTCGGCCTGCTTGACCCCGGAGCCGGTGAAACCTTTCTGGTGGCCCGCGACCGCGGCCAGCATGGCGACCAGGGCCGCGGCCACGGCCGGTGCGCTGACCTCCTTGTCGACCCGTCCCTTGGACTGCAGCTCCTTGATGGACTCGGCCAGCGAGCCGGTCACGGCGCTGAGGACCTTCGTGCGGATCTTGTGGAACCGCTTGTCCCCTTCTGCCGCGCCCAGGTCGACGACGCGCAGGATGGCGTCGTTCCTGCGCCAGAAGGAGAGGAAGCCGTCGACCAGTGCCTCGGCCGCCTGGGCGCCGGCCTTGCCCGCCCAGGTGCGGCCGGCGACGAGCCCGGTCAGCCCGGCGCCCTCCTTGGCCATCTCGTCGGCGAGCTCCAGCACGGCGCCCTCGACGTCGGGGAAGTACTGGTAGAACGTTGCGGGGGAGGTGCCCGCCATCCGGGCGACGTCGATCACCTTGACGTCGCGGTACGGCGACGTGCTGAGCATCTCGCCGAGGCAGTCGAGCAGCTTCTGCCGCGTCGCCTGTCCGCGGCGGCCCGCCACGCGGCCGTCAACGGTGCGAACTTGTCCTGTCATGCCGTCAGTTTACCGACGCGTGATCAGCGCGCGATCTGACCGCGTGCAAACGGGGAATCGACGAATCCGCTTGATGAAGCAGCAGCTCAGAGGGGCTTTTGTGGCGTCGGCCCGAAGGCCGCTTTCGGTGTGTGCGGTGCGGCGAAAGAGCGATTTGTCGTCTTTTGTGGCGCCGTTTCGCGGTGACTGAAAAGAATTGACCGTATGTTCGAATGAGGGTCTGTGCAGTGAGCTGCGTCACTGATTACGGTGGCTGTGACACCCCGTCGCGGTCCCCGCGCAAGCGGTCCGCAATCCATCCGCGGTCCGTCCGCGGTCCATCGCCCCGCACACAGCAGAGAGGTCGCGGCCATGCCCGGATTCAGTGAAGGCGCCCCCTGCTGGGCCGACGTGTCCCTGCCCGATCTGGCGGCCGGACGCCGCTTCTACGGGCAGCTGTTCGGCTGGACGTTCCACGACCAGGGCGAGGCGTTCGGTCACTACACGATGGCGCACAGCGGCGGGAAGCCCGCGGCGGCTCTGATGGCCGCGGTGGACCCCGCCATGCCCACCGCCTGGGGGGTCCACTTCGCGTCCGACGACGCCGCCGCGACGGCGGACCGCATCCGCGAGGCCGGCGGCCAGGTCCTCTTCGGCCCGGACACCGTCGGCGACAGCGGGGTGATGCTGGGCGCGCTCGACCCCGGCGGCTCCTTCTTCGGCGTCTGGCAGGCCGGCTCGCACCCCGGCTTCGCGGTCGTCAACGAGCCGGGCGCGTACTGCTGGACCGAGAACCACACCAAGGACGCGGCCGCCGTCGACCCCTTCTACGAGGCGGTGTTCGGGTACGAGGCGCAGCAGATCGGCGACGGCACGCACTTCGACTACAAGGTCTGGTCGCTCCCCGGCACCCTCCCCGGTACGCCGGGCAGCCAGGTGGCCGGGCGGATGCAGCGCGGCGGCGACCTGCCCGCGGACGCGCCCGCCGCCTACCAGACGTACTTCGTCGTCGACGACTGCGACGCGGCCGCCGAGACCGTACGCCGCCTCGGCGGCCAGGTGATGCACGAGCCGCACGACTCGCCCTTCGGACGGACGGCGCTCGTCGCCGACGACCAGGGCGCGGGCTTCGCGGTCATCGACGTCCAGCGCACGGGCGACCCGGGTCCCGGCGCCTAGTCCGACGCGCGACCCGACATCGCCCGACGCGACCCGACATCGCCCGACGCGCAGCCCGGCCCCGGCTCCCCCGTCCGCCGGCCCCGCTCCGGTTCCCCCGGACGGTGCGGCGGGTGGCGTTTTCATCCGTACGAGCGGCAGCAGGCGTCCTCGGTGGCCGCGGTGCGCCACGGAGGCGGATGATAACGAGTTCGCTCCGGGGGCGTGTCGCGGCAGCCCCGGGTTCGCAACAGGCGCTCATCCCAGGAAGAATCAGGCCCGTACCCTGGCGCGGGAGCCAGCGACGGGCCGCATGGGGCCGGAAGCACGGGGAACGGCCGCGGACGGCGCGGGTACGGGGAGGTGGCAGGGCAGTGGTGGAGCAGCTGACGCAGCACGACCCGAGGCGGATCGGCCCTTTCGAGGTGCTGGGCCGGCTCGGTGCCGGCGGCATGGGGCTGGTCTATCTGGCCCGCTCGGCCTCCGGACGACGTGTCGCGATCAAGACCGTGCGGGCCGAACTGGCCGAGGACCAGCTGTTCCGGGTCCGCTTCACGCGTGAGGTCGAGGCCGCCCGCGCGGTCTCCGGCTTCTACACCGCCGCCGTCGTCGACGCCGACCCGCGCGCCGCCGTGCCCTGGCTGGCCACCGCCTACGTACCGGCGCCCTCGCTCGAGGAGATCGTCAACGAGTCGGGGCCGATGCCCGCGCAGGCGGTGCGCTGGCTCGCCGCCGGCATCGCCGAGGCGCTCCAGTCGATCCACGCCGCGGGCCTGGTGCACCGCGACATGAAGCCGTCCAACGTGCTGGTCGTCGAGGACGGCCCCCGCGTGATCGACTTCGGCATCGCCTCCGGCGTCTCCAACACCCGGCTGACGATGACGAACGTCGCGGTCGGCACCCCCGCCTACATGTCGCCCGAGCAGGCCCGCGACTCGCGCAGCGTGCGCGGCGCCAGCGACATCTTCTCGCTCGGCTCCACCCTCGTCTTCGCCGCCACCGGCCACGCGCCCTTCCACGGGGCCAACCCGGTCGAGACCGTGTTCATGCTGCTGCGCGAGGGCCCCGACCTGGCCGGGCTGCCCGACGAACTGCGCCCGCTCATCGAGTCCTGCATGCGGATGGAGGCCGAGCGCCGCCCCACCCCCGCCGACCTGCAGGCGCAGCTCGCTCCGCACCTGTTCTCCTCGGCCGGGGACGACACCGGCACCGCCTCCGCGTGGCTGCCGCCCGGCGCGGTGGCGCTGATAGAGCAGCGCCGCAGCGGCCGCTCCGCCGTACCCGCGGGCAGCGGGCGCGGCGCCCACGCCGCCCGGCCGCAGGGCCTCGGCGTGCAGCCGTCCGGCCCGCAGGTCCCCGTGCCCCAGATGCCGCCTCCGCAGGTTCCGGTGCACGCGCCGCCGCTGCCGCAGTCGCCGCCCCGGCCGCCGCAGACCCCGCGCGGCGCCCCGGGACAGGAAGCAGCCCCCGGACACGACAGGGACGGCGGCCACCGCCCCGAGCCCCTCACCGCGCCGCCGGTGCAGCTCGCCGGTTCCGCGCCGATCGGCCCCGGCCTGCGGGTCGCCGAGGCCGGCGGACGCAAGCCCGCGCCCGCTCCGGTACCCGGTACCGAGTGGGTGCGGACGCGCGGCGGCGCCCACCGGGCCGCCCTGCCGGCCCACGGCGGCCAGCCCGCGCACGGCGCACGGCCCACCCCGCCCGTACCGCAGCAGACAGCGCCCGTGACACCGCCGGGGGAGTGGCGCCCCTGGCGCTTCCGCATGTCGAACGACGTGTGGGGCACGCCCGCGGTCAGCGCCGGCCTGCTCTACGTCACCTCCTTCGAAGTGCACGCCCTGGACACGGCCAGCGGCCGGCGGCAGTTCAAGACCCGCGACGTCGCCTGGACGATGGCGGTGGCCGGCGGCCGGATCCACGCCTCCGACGGCCCCAGCCTGTTCGCGCTCGACGCGGCCGACGGCGGCGACCGCTGGCGCACCTCCGTCGACGGCTGGGTGTACGCGGTCCGCGCGGACACCGCCGCCGGGATCGTCGTCACCGGCACCCGGGGCGGCGGCGTGCAGGCGTGGGACGCCGCCCGCGGCACCCTGCGCTGGGAACGCGGCGGCGCGCAGACCGAGTTCGAGTCGCCGGACTCCGGTCCTGCGATCGTCGACGGCACCGTCTACTACCAGGGCGGCGGTCTGCTGCACGCGGTCGACGCGGCCGGCGGCGCGGAGCGCTGGTCGTACCCGGTCGGCGAGCCCGGCACGGCCGGCTCGGTGCCGACCCGGCCGGTGATCGCCGGCGGCACCCTGTATCTCACCGCGGGCACCCGGGTGTTCGCGCTCGACGTGCGCAGCGGCGCGGAGCGCTGGCGGTTCGAGGGGCCCGCGGTGATGTTCGCGCCGCCCGCGTACGTCCCCGGCGCCGGAGCGACCGGCGGCGGCGTCTACGTCACCGACCACGTCGGCACCGTCTACGCGCTCGATCCGGCCGACGGCAGGGACCGCTGGCGGGTCTCCACCGAGCCCCGGCAGTCCGTCGAGCCGGTCGTCGTCACTGCGGGCGCGGTGCACCTCGGCGCCGGCAGCGCCCTCTACACGCTGGACGCGGTCAGCGGCACCCCGCGCTGGCGGTTCGCCGCCCAGGGCGAGATCGTCGGCTCGCCCGCGGTCGCCGGCGGCCGGGTGCACTTCGGCTCCAAGGACCACTGCCTGTACACGGTCGACGCGCAGGGTGGTCAGCTGCGCTGGCGGCTGGAGACCGGCGGCGAGATCACCGGCTCGCCGGTCGCGGCCGACGGGGTCGTCTACGCCTGCTCCAAGGACCGCTGCGTCTACGCGCTCGACGCCGCGAAGGGTACGGGCGCCAGCTCGCGCCGCGCCTGACGCGCGCGCGTTCCTCGCCGCCCGCCCGGCTGCCGCCGTCCGTCTCCGCGCGGTCCGCGGTCCGCGGTCCGTCTCCCCGCGGGAGGGCCCGCGAACGCGACTGACCGCGGCGCCCCCTCCGCGCCGCGGTCAGTCCTCAGCCCCCGGGAATTGCGTTCGGCCCCCCGACTTCCCGGTCCCCTGGGCTCCCCCTTTTCCCCCCGTTCCCCCCGTGCCCCCCCGCTTCCCCCCGATTCCCCCGTTCCCCCGTTCCCCCCGTTCCCCCTGGCCTGACGCGGGACCGTGTCGTCCCCCTGACGTCCTCCCCTGGTGCCCGGTATCCCCCTGGAGTACCGGGTGTCCGTGAGAAGTCGGTCCCGCGTCCCCCCGCCCGTGGTCTGCTGCGGTCAGGACCGTGACGCTCGGTCAGCCCTTGGGAGCCGAGTCGTTGTACTGGTTGTTCGTGTGGACGCCACCCGTCTTGGCGGTGGTCTTCGCCGCCGGCGCGGCGACGGCCTCGGCGAGGTCGGGGGCGATGATGTCGTTGTACTGGTTGTCCGGCTTCACCGGCCCGCTCTTGGGCGCGGGGGCGGGAGCGACGGGCTCGGTCGTCTCGGTCGGCGGAATCTCGGTGCTCATGGTGCGCTCCTGTGTTTCTGGGGACGTGCCGGTGCCAAGCCCGCCCGGTGACAACCCCCGTACGCCGCCGGGCGGGCAGCTCATGTGCAGTGATGGAATCGTGGCAGGGGGCGATAATCAACCGATAAACGGTTCTGTTGACCGGTGCGATCGGAGCTGTTACACGGCGACGGCGGACGGCGGCTCGCCGCCGAGCAGCCCGCGCACGTCCTGCGCCTCGGGTGACCCGAGCGCGGTGTAGATGCCCAGCGCGTCCTGCCAGCACGCGTGGGCGCGGACCGGTTGGTCCAGGCCCGCCAGCGCACGCCCCAGCATGGTGAGCGCGTTGGCGGTGCGCCACTCGCCGCCCACCTCGCGCAGCAGGACGAGCGACTGCTCCACGTGGGAGGCCGCCTGACGCCAGCGGCCGGCCGTCTGGTGCACCTCGGCGAGCCGGTAGAGGGTCATGCCCTCCCAGAACTGCTGCCGGGCGTCGCGGAAGATCGGCAGCGCCTCGGTCAGGCAGGCCAGCGCCTCGTCGAGGCGGCCGGAGGCGGTCAGCGGGATGCTCAGCGCGTACAGGCCGTTGCCGAGTCCGCGGCCGCTGTCCAGCTCGCGGTGGATCTCCAGCACCTGCTGGCAGCTGGCCACCGCCGCCGCCTCGTCGCCCAGCGCGAGCTGCGCCCAGCCGAGGTTGGCCAGCGCGGACGCCTCGCCGTGCTGGTTGTGGTCGGCGCGGAAGGCGTCGAGCGCGGCGGTGTGGAAGGCGGCGCTCTCCTGGTAGCGGCGGTCCTTGTGCGCGACGATGCCCCGGACGTTCGGCGCGTAGCTGCACGTGAGGGGGTCCCCGGCGGCCACTCCGACGATCATGGCGCGCCGCGCCTCCTCGTCGCACTCGGCGAACCGGCCGGTCATCCGCAGCAGTTGGGCCATCAGCACCCGCGCCCTGCCCTCGACGAGCGGGTCCGCGCAGGCGTGCGCGGTGGTCACCAGGGAGCGGGCGGCCTGCTCGTACTGCCGGGTGTAGATGCCGGACTCCATCAGGTCCCAGGCGACCAGCATCAGGTCGACCCCGCGCCGGGTCGGGCTCTCGCAGCCGCCGTCGGCGGCCTGCTCGACGGCCGCCAGCAGCCCCTGGCCTTCGGAGAAGAGCCACTCCAGGGCGTCCTCGCGGCTGTCGAAGGCCATGCCGGCGCGCCGGGTCGGCGCGAGGTGCTGCAGCACCCGGTCGCCGGGGTTCTCCAGCTCGTACGACGCGGCCGCCGACGCGAGGTAGAAGTCCAGCAGCCGGGACAGCGCGGCGCACCGCTCCTCGGAGGTCTCGTCGCGCTCGGCGCACTCGCGCGCGTAGAGCCGCAGCAGGTCGTGGAAGCGGTAGCGGGCCGGGGCCGCCGACTCGATGAGGCTGATGTCGACGAGCGCCTCCAGCAACTCCTCGGCCTCGTACAGGTCCAGGTCGAGGACCGCGGCGGCCGCGCCGAGCGAGATGTCGGGGCCGTCGGGCAGCGACAGCAGCCGGAAGGCGCGCGCCTGGTCGGCGGACAGGTGCCCGTAGCCGAGGGCGAAGGTGGCCTTCACGGCGAGGTCGCCGGCGCGCAGCTCGTCCAGCCGCCGCCGGTGGTCGGCGAGCTTGCGGGCCAGCACCGAGACGGTCCAGGTGCGGCGGGCGGCGAGGCGGGACGCGGCGATCCTTATGGCCAGCGGCAGGAAGCCGCAGGCGCCGACCACGTCGAGCGCGGCCTGCCGCTCGCTGCTGACGCGTTCCTCGCCGACCACCCGGCTGAAGAGCTGCAGCGCCTCCTCGGGCGACATCACGTCGAGGTCCACCAGGTGCGCGCCGGCCAGGTCGACCATCCGGACCCGGCTGGTGACCAGCGCCGCGCAGCCGGGGGTGCCGGGCAGCAACTGGCGTATCTGCGCGGCGTCGTAGGCGTTGTCGAGCAGCGCGAGCACCCGGCGGCCGTCGAGGGTCGAGCGGTAGAGCGCGGCGCGCTCCGCGAGTGAGTCGGGAATGGCCGGATTCGGCACGCCGAGCGCCCGCAGGAACCCGGCGAGCACGACCTCAGGGTCGGCGGGACGCGGCTCGGTTCCCTGCAGATCGACGTACAACTGGCCGTCGGGGAAGGCGTCCCGGGCGGCGTGGGCGACGTGCACGGCCAGTGTGGTCTTGCCGACGCCGCCGATGCCGGCGACCGCGGACACCGCCATCACGCCGCATTCCTGGGAGGCTTCGGCGAGCTGCTGGCCCAATTCCCTGACGACCGACCCGCGGCCGGTGAAGTCGGAGACACTAGCGGGCAGTTGGGCGGGCCGGACCGGCTCGCCCGGTCCGGAGTGGGAGCCGGCGGGCGCGGCGAGGCCGGCGTCGGCCTCCAGGATGCGCTGGTGCAGATCGGAGAGTTCGGCCGAGGGGTCGATGCCGAGTTCCTCGGCGAGCAGGCGGCGGGTGTCGGCGTAGACGCCGAGCGCCTCGGCCTGCCGGCCGCTGCGGTACAGGGCGAGCATCAGCAGCGCCCGTATCCGCTCGCGCAGCGGGTGCTCCGCCGACAGGGCCGTCAGTTCGGAGACCGCCTCGGCGTGCGCGCCGAGGTCCAGGTCGAGTTCGAGGCGGGCCTCGACCAGCCCGAGGTGCCACTCGGCGAGCCGGCTGCGCTGCGTCTCGGCGTGCGGTCCCGGCAGCCCGGCCAGCGGCTCGCCGTGCCACAACTCCAGCGCCTCGGCCAGTAGTTCACGCGCGCGCACCGGATCGGTGTGGCGGATCTTCTCGGCTTCGGCCGACAGCCGCTCGGCGAGTGCGCAGTCCAGCGCATCGGTGTCCACGTGCAGTGCGTAGCCGCCGGAGTCGGTGACGAGGGCCTGGCTGCCCAGCACCTTGCGCAGCCGGAAGGCGTACGAACGCAGCGCGGCCAGTGCGGTGTTGGGCGGACTCTCACCCCACACCGCGTCCAGCAGCTCCGACGCCGTCGCCGTACGGCCGCCGCGCAGCAGCAGCGCGGCGAGCAACGCGCGCTGCTGAGGTGCGCCGGTACCGATCGGCTCGTCATCACGCCAGGCACGTACCGGGCCGAGGACCGCGAACCGCAGGCCTGAGCCCGGCTCCGTCCTGGTAACCATCTCTGCCCCCTGAACCACCCGCGAGCGCACGGGACTTCCCCGGACCCGTGCTCTTCGCGCGTATATCTATCGTTCATCGCTGGGCGGAACAGTTGTCCGCATGGCATGTGGAGCCGAGACCTCGGCACCGTCCGTGCCAGTTTGCCGTGTCGGGCCGCCGGGGTCACCCCGTGCATGGTCCCGATCCGGCCTCGCGGCAAAAGTTGGGTTGAATTTGAGGTTCCGTCTGTGCGTGCGCGGAGGTTGTGCTGTGTGGAGTTCGTCCGAGCCGGTGTGCGTTCTGCGACAGGGCTGGTGAACGAGCCCTCATGTGTGTCTGGTGCACGCCCGGTTCATCCGGTGCTCCGCTTCAGAGCGGGCACGGTACGCAATCCTGTCCGGCGTCCGGCTCCACGACGCTGGTCGCCGCCGGCGGTACCGCCGGATTCGGGTCCGGCGGAGCCCGCCCCGCCGCGGGACCCGCAGCCGCCACGGCCGGACCGCTCGGCGTGCTGGCCGGCGGGGCCCGCGCCCGGCGGCTGCTGCGCCGCGGACGGTCCACTCCCGCGGTGCGTCCTGTCGCGCCTGTCCCGGCGCCTTCCGCCGCGCCCGCCGTGGCGGGACCGGGGCCGTCCAGGGCCGCCGCGGTGAGCGGCGACGGCCCGGACCGGCCCGAGGGCCGGCCCGGCAGGACCGGCCGCGGCGGCGGCAGTCGAGGCGGCGACGTCGCGCGCCTGCCAGGACCGCTGCTGCGCCACCGCGCCGAACGCCGCCCGCAGAGCGTGCCCGAACTCCCCTACGCCGCCGCGGCCGTCACCGGCACCGCCGGTTGCAGCTACGCGGAGCTGGACCGCCGGGCCCGCGCGGTCGCCGCCCGGCTCGGCGCCCAACTGCAGCCGGGCAGCAGGGTGATGCTGGTGTACCCGCAGGGACCCGACCTGGCAGGCGCGTTCTTCGGCTGCCTCTACGCCGGCATGGCCGCGATCCCGCTGCCGCTGCCCGGGCCCGGCGCCACCGGCGCGGTCGCCCGAGCCGTCCAGCGGTGCGCCCCCGACCTGGTGCTCACCGGCTCCGACAGCTGGACGCCGCTCGCCGTCGACCGCACCCGCACCCAGGTGGTGGAGGCGGACGGGGTACGGGTCTGCGGCGAGCCCGTCTGGCGGCTCGCGCAGAGCTGGCGCCCGGTCGGCGTGCTGCGCACCGCCGCGGCCTACCACCGCTACCACGACGACGGCTCGGCCGGCGGCCGCCTGGAGGCGGCGATGGGCCACGGCGACCTCTCCGACGTCATGGACGAACTCGCCCAGGCCGTGCGGCTCGGCACCGACGAGGAGAACGTCGGCTGGATCGCGGCGGTGCACGGCGTGGAGGACGCGGTGTGGCGCATCCTGCTGCCGGTCAGGGTCAGCGGCTGAGCCCCACCCCGAGGGGGCGCCTCTTCCCGAACTTCCTCCCGGACTTCTCCCCGAAGGTGCCGTGGCGCGCAGCCGTGCCGGTGCCGGTGCGGGTGGCCGGTCCGTGGGGGCGTTCCGCGCGCCGCGGGGGGACAGGACGGCTCGTGCGCGAAAGGATCGGACGGTCGACGAGCCGAGCCAACGGAGGTGCCCGTGCGGATCGCGGTGACGATCTTCCTGACCGACCGGACCATCACACCGGTACGGCTGGGCCGGGAGCTGGAGCAGCGCGGCTTCGCCGGGCTGTACCTGCCCGAGCACACCCACATCCCGATCTCCCGCGCCACGCCCTACCCGGCCGGCGGACCGCTGCCCGAGGAGTACGGGCGCACGCTGGACGCCTTCGCCGCGCTGTCCGCCGCCGCGGCCGTCACCGAACGGCTCGGACTCGGCACCGCCGTCACCCTCGTCGCCCAGCACGACCCCATCGTGCTGGCCAAGCAGATCGCCACCCTCGACCACCTGTCGGGCGGCCGCTTCACCCTCGGTGTCGGCTTCGGCTGGAACGTCGAGGAGGCCGCCGACCACGGCGTCGAGTGGGCCCGGCGGCGCGACGTCGTACGCGACCGCATCGCCCTCATGCGCGCCCTGTGGGCGCCGGAACCCGTCGGCTACGCGGGCGACTTCGCCTCCGTCCAGGCCAGCCACGCCTACCCCAAGCCGCTCGGCGGCAAGGTCCGCACCCTGATCGGCGGCGCGGCGGGACCCAGGACCCTCGCCCAGATCGCGGCGTACGGCGACGGGTGGATGCCCATCGGCGGCCGCGGGCTCGGTGAGGCGCTGCCGCGGCTGCGCGCCGCCTGGCAGGACGCCGGCCGGGGCCCCGAGGGACCCGCGGTGGTGCCGAGTTCGGTGCTCCCCGACGCCGGAAAACTCGCCCGCTTCCGCGACCTCGGCATCGACGAGGTGATCGTGCGACTGCCGCCCGCCGGAGTGAGCGAGGTGCTGCGCACCCTCGACGCCTACGCGCAGTACCTGTGAGCGCTTATTCCTCAGCCGGTCCGATCCACGGGTGATATTGCCGACAGACGGAATGGCGTCGGATGATCCGGCAGTCCGTTCATAGCCGGAGGCCGCCGCCTATCCTCGGATGATGACTTCGCAGCAG
>NZ_JAZEWV010000028.1:0-88059 GCF_036353415.1 Actinacidiphila polyblastidii | reverse complement strand
GACTTTAGCAGATGCTTTCCGGTCGGAATTACCAACCCCGTTGCGAGCACACACGTTTCCGCGGGTCTCGTCGAGGCGGTTGTGCCAACGTACTGGACCGCCTCACGAGGGGCAAATCGGGGGTGGGGTTCCGGACGCCGCTGTGGCCGGGCGGAATCCGCACTTGCCATGACTTAGGCTGCTGTCGCGGCTCGCCGTCCCGTGACAGTCAGTGACGGCTTCTTGATCTCCGCACAGAGGAGGCTTCCCATGACGACCGTTTCGTCGCCCCTGGCCGGCCAGGTCATCGGGCTCGCCGCGGTGCCCGACCCGGTGTTCTCGGGAGCGATGGTGGGTCCCGGTACCGCTGTCGACCCGGTGCGCGAGCCCGGTGAGGTGGTGGCTCCGGTGGACGGCGTCATCGTCTCCCTGCATCCGCACGCCTTCGTGGTCGTGGACAGCGAGGGCCACGGTGTGCTGACGCATCTGGGCATCGACACCGTGCAGCTCAACGGCGAGGGGTTCGAGCTCCTGGTCTCCAAGGGCGACGCTGTGGTCCGCGGCCAGGGGATCGTGCGCTGGGACCCGGCCGCGGTCGAGGCGGCGGGGAAGTCGCCGATCTGCCCGGTGGTGGCGCTGGAGGCGACGGAAGAGGCGCTCGTCGACGTCGTGGACGGTGGCGACGTGCAGGCCGGGGACACCCTTTTCAACTGGAAGTAGTGAGATGGAGACAACGCTGCGAGGCGTCGGTGTCAGCCACGGTGTGGCGATCGGCGAGGTACGGCACATGGGAACCGCGGTTCTGGAGCCCCCGGCCAAGCAGATCGGGCCGGACGAGGCCGCTCGTGAGCAGGGCCGGGCGCGGCAGGCCATGGAGGCGGTCGGGGCCGATCTGAACGCGCGCGGTCACCTGGCCGGCGGTGAGGCGCAGGCGGTGCTGGAGGCACAGGCGCTGATGGCGCAGGACCCCGAGCTGCTGGCCGATGTCGAGCGGCGGGTCGCCGTGGGCAGTACGGCCGAGCGCGCGGTGTACGACGCCTTCGCCTCGTACCGGGCGCTGCTGGCGGGGGCGGGCGACTATCTGGCGGGGCGGGTCGCCGACCTGGACGACGTGCGGAACCGGATCGTGGCGCGGCTGCTGGGTGTGCCGATGCCGGGTGTCCCGGACAGCGACGAGCCGTATGTGCTGATCGCGCGGGATCTCGCGCCGGCCGACACCGCACTGCTCGACCCGGCGCTGGTGCTCGGTTTCGTGACCGAGGAGGGCGGACCGACCAGTCACAGCGCGATTCTGGCGCGGGCGCTGGGGGTGCCGGCGGTGGTGGCGCTGCCGGGGGCCAAGGAGCTGGCCGAGGGCACGGTCGTCGCGGTGGACGGCAGCACCGGCGAGGTGTTCGTGTCGCCGAGCGAGGAGAAGCGGGCGGCGCTGACCGAGGCCGCCGCGGCGCGGAAGGCGGCGCTCGCCGCGTCGTCGGGTCCGGGTGCGACCTCGGACGGGCACAAGGTGCCGCTGCTGGCGAACGTCGGCGGTCCGGCGGACGTGCCGGCCGCGGTGGAGGCGGGCGCCGAGGGCGTGGGCCTGTTCCGCACCGAGTTCCTCTTCCTCGACGACTCGGCGCAGGCGCCGTCGGAGGACAAGCAGGTCGAGGCGTACCGGCAGGTGCTGGAGGCGTTTCCCGAGGGCCGGGTGGTCGTACGGGTCCTGGACGCGGGCGCGGACAAGCCGCTGGACTTCCTGACGCCGGCGGACGAGCCGAACCCGGCGCTGGGCGTGCGGGGCCTGCGGTCGCTGCTGGACCACCCCGAGGTGCTGGCGACGCAGCTGCGGGCGCTGGCCAGGGCGGTCGAGGGCCTGCCGGTGTATCTGGAGGTCATGGCGCCGATGGTGGCGGACCGGCAGGACGCGAAGGCGTTCGCCGACGCGTGCCGGGCGGCCGGGCTGTCCGCGAAGTTCGGCGCCATGGTGGAGATTCCGTCGGCGGCGCTTCGGGCGCGGTCGATCCTCCAGGAGGTCGAGTTCCTGTCGCTGGGCACCAACGACCTCGCGCAGTACACCTTCGCGGCGGACCGGCAGGTGGGCGCGGTGTCGCGGCTGCAGGACCCGTGGCAGCCGGCGCTGCTCGACCTGGTGGCGCTGGCCGCGGAGGCGGCGAGGGCCGAGGGCAAGAGCTGCGGTGTGTGCGGTGAGGCGGCGGCCGATCCGCTGCTCGCGTGTGTGCTGACGGGTCTGGGCGTCACCAGCCTCTCGATGGGTGCGGCGTCGATTCCGTACGTCAGGACGACGCTGGCGAAGCACACGCTGGCGCAGTGCGAGCGTGCGGCGGCCGCGGCGCGTGCGACGGACAGCGCGGAGGATGCGCGGCGGGCCGCGCAGGCGGTGCTGTCCGGGGAGTAGCCGGCAGGGTCGATATGCCGCCAGCGGCGCCAGCGGTCTCGGAGATCCGGTGCGGAGAGCGTCCCCCCTGTGGGGTGGGACGCCCTCCGCATGTCCGGGCCCGCTTCCGGCTCCTCCGCTGTCCCCGTACGGCGGTGCGGCTACCTGGTGTCGCCGGGCAGGGGAGGCGGCAGCGGCAGGCCGGCGGCGTAGCGCACTCCTGGCTCGGGTGGCACCGGCTCGCCGGTCACGGCATCGGTGCAGTAGGCGTTGAACACCTCGGCCTCGCTCAGCGGGTACGGTTCGCCGCCGCGCAGCGTCCAGCCGCGGACGGTCTCGGCGCGGTCGGCGCCTTGGCCGGTGACGGTGCGGACGACGAGGCCGCCCGGACGGCTGGTCGCGGCGCCGGCGGCCATGACGGTGCAGACGACGAGGGCGTCGGCTTCGGAGAAGCTCAGGTCGCCGGGTTCGCCGGGACGAGCGCGCGGTTCGTGGCCCTCGGGCGGCGGCGCGTCGACCTGGACGGCGGCGAGCAGCGAGGACCCGCCGTCGGTCGGCAGGCTGCACACCACGTGGTGGCTGCCGGGGCCGACGGCCTCGATGAGCCGGAGCAGGGTGTGGGAGGCCCGGTCGAAGGCGCAGTGGGCGAGGTCCTGGCCGCAGTCGGGGCAGGGTCCGGCGTCCACGAGCAGGTCGGTGGCCTGTTCCCAGGTGGCCCGGCGGTCGGCCTCTCGGGCGAGGTCGCCGCGGACCGCGGCCAGTGGTTGCCGGGCGTACCGCACGGCGGGGCCCGCGGTGGTGGCCTCGGCGACGTACCGGGTGCGGGTGGCGGGGGTGTCCGGTGGCTGGCGGGTGCTCTGGCAGTAGTCGGCGTACCCCTCCGGGTCGAAGAGCGTCACCGCCACGTGCGTGCCCTGCGCGTGCAGGCTGCGCAGCAGGTGGTCGATCTGTCGCAGATACCGTCCGTAGTCGTCGTGCGGGAACGTACGGTAGCCGGTCATGGCGGCGAAGTCCTGGTCGTCGAGCAGCAGCCCGACGACCACGGGAGCCTCGCGGCGCAGGGCCCGGCGGTGCGCGGCCCGTCCCGGCGGCCGGACGCGGCCTCTCGATCCGGCGTGGCGCCGGGCCGGCTGACCTGCTGTCAGCCGGGTGGCCGTGGCGCGACGGGCGCGGCCGGCCCGGCGTTCCGTGCGGCGGGCGGTGCGGCGGGCGGTGCGATTCCTGGCGTGGGACATGTCTTCCCCCTGGTCCGGGACCCGTGCCTGCCACGGAGTCCCTAGTACTCACTCACCGTAACCGCCGCCACTGACAACGAGGGTTCCGGCAGCCGCGGTGCCCGCTCCGCGAGCCGCCTGAGCACGAGGTGCCGTTGCAGCAGCGCGGCGGCGGCGAGCACGGCGCCGAAGACGATCCAGCCGAGCGGGCCGCCGGCGAGCACCGCCCAGGTCATCAGCAGCGGGCCGACGCAGCGGGCGGTGGACTGGGCGAGGCCGTGCACGCCGACGTAGGAGCCTTGAGCGTGGTCGGGTGCGAGGGAGACCGACAGCTCCCAGGAGATCGCGGACTGGATCATCTCCACGACGGTGAGGGCGACCGCGCAGCCGACGACCGCGAGGGTCGCGGCCCAGGGTGCGTCGACGACGGCGAGGGCGGCGGTGACGCCGCAGAGCAGGAACCAGAGGGCGACGCGGCGCAGCGCGTCGGCGGCGATCCGCGGGGTGCGGCCGTGACGGGAGAGCCGTACCTGGCAGAAGACCACGATGACGGTGTTGACGACGAAGACGGCCGCGGCGAGGCCATGCGGCGCGGTGGTGCGGGTGATGATCCACAACGGCAGGCCGACGCTGAGTGCGCAGCCGTAAAGGAACATCACCGAGTCCAGGGCGGCGTAGCCGAGGTAACCGCGGTCGCGCCAAGGGCTGTTCGCGACGCCTGCTGCGGCGTGTCCCGGCGGACCGGCGAGCGCGGTGTGAGCGGCGTGAGCGGCGGGAGCGGCCCCTGGCGCGACCGCGGTGGGCGCGCCGGGCTGGTGGGTGGCGACCGTGCGGCCGGCCGAGGCCGGTTCGGCGCAGCGCGCGACGAGGATCGCGACGAGGACGAAGGAGAGCCCGTCGCCCAGCAGGAGCACCCGGTAGACGGCGGTGCTGCCGAACGCGAGCGCGGCGGAGGCGGCGAGGCCGCCGATGGTGTAGCCGACGTTGACGATCGTGCGCTGGACGGCCTGGTAGTGGGCGCGGTTCGGGCCGGCCACGCGGGCGGCGAAGAGCTTGGTGAGCACGGCGGCGGAGCGTTCGCCGAAGCTGCCGATGGCGACCAGCGGGAGCAGCGGCCAGAAGCCGTGCGCGAAGAGCATGAGGAAGCTGGAGACGCCGCGGGCGATCTGGACGGCGAGCAGCACGCGGGTCAGCGGCAGGCGGTCCGCGAGGATGCCTGCGATGGGCGCTCCGGCGATGCCGAACACGCCGCCGATGCCGAGCAGCAGACCGGTCGCGCCGGTGCTCAGCCCACCGACGAGGACGAAGTAGAGGGCCGTGACCGAGACCCACAGGCCGGACCCGATCTTGTCGACGAGGTTGATCCACAGCATCCGGCGGCCGTCGGCTCCCCCGGGGATGCCGGCGAGCGCGGTGCGCGGGCTGAACCGCGACGACCACCGCGGCCGCGGCCCTCCGATGTCCTGCCGCCGCTCCGTCGGCCTGCCGTCGTGTGTCCGCTTCATGGCTTCACGTCCCCTGCTCCCCGTACGCCGTGCCTTGCGCGTTCGTTTGTATTGATACATACTGCTGACTGTGGCAACACAATATGCGATCAGCGGGACGACGGCCAGGGATATCGCCGCGTCCGCCGAACAGGCGGTCACCGAGGGCGGCTTGCGGCCGGGGCAGAGCCTGCCTCCGGTGCGCGCGCTGGCGGAGACCCTCGGAGTCAGCCCGGGTACGGTCGCGACCGCGTACAAGGAGCTGCGGCGGCGCGGCATCGTCGTCACCCGGGGGCGCGGCGGCACCGTGGTCGCCGCGGCGCCCGCGGTGACGTCCCGGCGCCCGCCCCGGGTGCCCGCCGGGCTGCGCGACCTGGCCGGCGGGCATCCCGATCCGGCGTTCCTGCCCGATCTGGTGCCGCCGGGCCGGCTGTCCCCCGGCGCCCGCTCGCACCGCGCGTCGCCCCGGCTGGCCGAGTTGGAGGACCTGGCGCGCGCGTGGTTCCGGCGGGACGGCGTGCCGGACGCGCAGGTGACCTTCGCGCACGGCGCGCTCGACTGCATCGCGCGGCTGCTGTCGGTCGAGCTGCGGCCCGGTGACCTGGTCGCGGTGGAGGACCCGGGCTTCCACCATCTGCTGGATCTGGTACCGGCGTTGGGGCTGCGCACCGTCGCGGTGGCGGTGGACGACGACGGGCCGCGACCGGAGGCGCTGCGCGCGGCGCTGCGGGCCGGGGCGCGGGCCGTGGTGATCTGCCCGCGGGCGCAGAACCCCTACGGTTCGCGGGTGACGCCGGACCGCCGCGCGCAGTTGCTCGACGTGCTCGGCGCCGCTCCCGACGTGCTGGTGGTGGAGGACGACCACAGCGCGGACACCGCGGGCGGTCCGCTGTGCTCGCTGACCACGGCCGGCGGCGCGGGGCCGGCCCGTTGGGCGCAGATCAGGACGGTCTCCAAGCACCTGGGAACCGACCTGCGGTGGACGGCGGTGGCCTGCGACGCGACGACGCTCTCCCGGCACGACGGACGGATGCTGCTGACGTCGGGCTGGGTGAGCCATGTGCTGCAGGAGACGGTGGCCCGGCTGATGACGGACCCGGCGACGGGCGCGTTGGTGGCGGCGGCCGAGCGGGCCTACACGATCCGGCGCGAGGCGCTGATCGCGGCGCTGAACGGGCACGGCGTCCAGGCGCACGGGGTGAGCGGGATGAACGTGTGGGTGCCGGTGCGGGACGAGGCGGCGGTCGTCAACGGGCTGCGCTCGCACGGCTGGTGGGTGGCCGGCGGGGCCCGCTTCCGGATCGGCGCGGGGCCCGGCGTGCGGATCACCACCGCGGACCTCTCGGAGGCCGACGCGGTGCGGCTGGCCGAGGACTTCGCCGCGGTGCTGGCGGAGACGCTGAGCACCTACGGGGGCTGACCAGGCGCCGGGGGCGCCCGCCCGCCCGCACCGGCACCTGTGCTTCTACGGGCGGTCCTGCGCCCCGCCGGCCCGCTCGGCGGCCAGCCGCTCGTAGAAGCGGAGCACGTCGAGGTCGTCCACGGAACCGGCGTTGACGGCCTTGTCCAGCGGTGCGCCCTGGAGGAGCTTCTTCACCGGCACCTCGATGCGCTTGCCGGTGAGGGTGTGCGGGACGCCGGGGGCGACGATGATCTCGTCGGGCACGTGGCGCGGCGACAGCTGGGACCTGATGGCGGCGCGGACCCGGTCGCGCAGCGCGTCGTCCAGCACCGCGCCCTCGGCGAGCTGCACGAACAGCGGCATCCAGTAGCCGCCGTCGGGCTGTTCGAGGCCGATGACGAGTGACTCCCTGATCTCCGGCAGGCGTTCGACGACCTCGTAGATGTCCGAGGAACCCATGCGCACGCCCTGGCGGTTGAGCGTGGAGTCGGAGCGGCCGTGGATGACGACGGTGCCGCGCGAGGTCAGGGTGATCCAGTCGCCGTGCCGCCACACGCCGGGGAACATCTCGAAGTAACTCTCGTGGTAGCGCACGCCGTCGGGGTCGTTCCAGAAGCGGATCGGCATCGACGGCATGGGGTTGGCCACGATCAGCTCCCCGACCTCGTCGACCACCGGCCTGCCGTGCACGTCCCACGCCTGCAGGTCGGTGCCCAGGCACGGCGCCTGGAGCTCGCCGATGTGCACCGGCAGCGTCGGCACTCCCCCGGCGAAGCAGCTGCACACGTCGGTGCCGCCGCTGACCGAGGCGATCCACAGGTCCTGCGCCACCTCGTCGTGCAGCCAGCGGAAGGCGTCGGGAGGCAGCGGCGACCCGGTGGTCGCCACGCACGTCACGGACGACAGGTCGAGGTCGCGGCCGGGGTGCACGTCCGCCTTGCGGCACGCGATGACGTACGCGGCGGACGTGCCGAAGACGGTGGTGCGGGTCTGCTCGGCGATCCGCCACTGCGCGTCGACGGTGGGGTGGCCGGGGCTGCCGTCGTAGAGCACCACGGTGGCGCCGGCCAGCAGGCCGGACACCAGGAAGTTCCACATCATCCAGCCGGTGGAGGTGTACCAGAAGAAGCGGTCACCCGGCCCGAGGTCGAGGTGGAGGCCGGTCTGCTTGAGGTGTTCGAGCAGGATGCCGCCCTGCGACTGGACGATGGCCTTGGGCAGGCCGGTGGTGCCGGAGGAGTACAGCACCCACAGCGGGTGGTCGAACGCCACCGCGGCGTATTCGGGTTCGGGGGCGTCGGCGGTCAACTGCTCCCAGTGCAGGGCTCCTTCGGGGGCGTCGGCGCCGAGCAGCGGGATGTGCACGGTGGCCCGCAGCGACGGCAGCCCGGCGCGCAGTTCGGCGACGACGTCCGCGCGGTCGTGCGTCTTGCCGCCGTAGCGGTAGCCGTCGACGGTGAACAGCACGACCGGCTCGACCTGCTGGAAGCGGTCGAGGACGCTGCGCGCGCCGAAGTCGGGTGCGCAGGAGGTCCACACGCCGCCCACGGCGGCGGTGGCGAGCAGGGCGACGACGGCCTGCGGGACGTTCGGCAGGTAGCCGCTGACCCGGTCGCCGGGTGCGACGCCCAGCCGGCGCAGGGCCGCGGCGAGGGAGGCGACCTGGCGGCTCAGCTCGGCCCAGCTGACGGCGGCGCTCTCGTGCCGCTCGTCCAGGTGCAGCAGCGCGGGCTCCGCCGCGCGGGCCGGGTCGAGCGCCGGACGCAGGGCGTGCTCCGCGTAGTTGAGGGTCGCGCCGGGGAACCAGCGGGCGCCGGGCATCGCGGGGTCGGCGAGCACGCGCTCGTACGGAGTGGTGAACCGCACGTCGTACCACTGCGCGACGGCGGCCCAGAACGCCTCGGGTGCGCGGACCGACCAGGAGTGCAGGGCGTCGTAGTCCTGCTGCGGGTCGGCTCCGCCGGGCCGCGGTGCGCCGTGCCGGTCGGCGGCCCAGGCGTGGAAACGGGTGAGCTGCGCCGAGGCGATCCGGTCCGGTCCCGGGGTCCACAGCGGCTGCGGCTCGCCGGCTGCCGCGGCGGCGTCGAGCGCAGGGGCGTCGGGGGCGGCGGTGTCCGGGGGGAGGGCGTCCGGGCCGGGGGCGGCGGACGCCGGAGCGGCGGGCACCGGCGTGGTGCTCGCGGGCTCGGGCGTGGTGCTCATGGGCGGCTCCCGGACGGTACACGTCGTTGCGTGGCTGGCGGCTCCGGCCGGGGGTCTCCCGCAGCGGGGCCAGTGCGACGATGCCATGTGATCGTCCGGGACGCCAGAGCGGGTCCGGCGCGGCGGGCGGCCTGCGCTCGCCCTCCAGGTGAACGCTGGCCCAATGGTGCACGCCGCAGGCCGAAAGGGTGCGAGTGTGGTGCCCATGGATGCTGGGGACCTGGTGCGGTCGATACGGATGGCGGGTGTCGCCGGTGGCTGGCGCCCGGCGCGCTCCGCCTGGCGCAGACGGCGCACCGACGCCCGCGACCTGCCCCGGCGCGGCCCCGAGCGGGCCAGGGTGCCGGGGGCCGCTGTGGCCGCCGAGCCGGAGCCGGGTGGCGGCGCCGTCCGCTTCGAGCGCTCGACGCTGCGGGTGCGGGTCGCGGTGGGCGGCGCGGTGTTCTGCGGCTGGGACGGGGCGCAGCCGGAGCCGTCGTACGCCCTGGCGAGCGGCGCGTCCCGCAACGGCTCGGGCGGCGGTGTCCCCGAGCCGGACGTGCGGGCGGTGCTGGAACCGGACAAGGACGGCTGGCGGGTGGTCTCGGAGCGGGTCACCGTGCTGGTCTCCCGGCACGGCGCGGTGGAGATCCGCACGCCGGGCGGGCTGCTGCTGCGGCGGGAGCTGCCGCCGCGCTGGTGGGACGCGGTGGACCGGGAGGACGGCGAGAGCGCCCGCTGGGTGCAGCGCTCGCAGACCCCGGCGGACGCGCGGGTGTTCGGGCTCGGCGGGCGCGCGGCGGGGCCGCGGCTGCCGGCCGGCGCGTACCGGCTGTGGAACACCGACCCGGGCGGTTCCTTCGGTCCGGGCGACGATCCGCTGTACATCACGATGCCGGTGCAGCTGGTCGTCGCGGACGCGGGCTGCCATCTGGTCTTCCACGACAACACCCGCGACGGGCAGATCACCCTGCGGGACGGCGAGGAGGGGGCGGGCTCCGGGCACGACCGGCCGGGCGGCTGCGAGGTGCGGATGGAGGGCGGTCCGCTGCGCTACTGGGTGATCGCGGGCACGCCGGCGCGCGTCCTTTCCGCGTGGACGGCGCTGACCGGCCGGCCGGCGCTGCCGCCGCGCTGGGCGCTGGGCCACCAGCACTCGCGGTGGGGCTTCGGCAGCGCGCAGGAGGTGCGGCGGGTGGTGGCCGGCTACCGCGAGCGCGGACTGCCGCTGTCGGTGGTCCATCTGGACATCGACCACCTCGACGGTCACCGGGTGTTCACCGTGGACGCCGGACGGTTCCCCGATCTGCCCGGCCTGGCGCAGGAGTTGGGTGAGCAGGGCATCCGCCTGGTGTCGATCGTCGACCCGGCGGTGAAGGCCGAGCCGGGCCTTGCCGCGTACGACTCCGGCGTCGCGGCGGACGCCTTCGTGAAGGACGCGCGGGGCCGGCAGGTGCGGGGCGTGGTGTGGCCGGGCGAGGCGGTCTTCCCCGACTTCACCGATCCGGCGGCGCGCGCCTGGTGGGGCGGGCTGTACGCGGAGCGGCTGGCGCAGGGCTTCGCCGGGGTGTGGCACGACATGAACGAGCCGGTGTCCTTCGCCGCGTTCGGCGACCCGACGCTGCCGCGCTCGGCGCGGCACAGCCTGGAGGGGCGCGGCGGCGACCACCGCGAGGCGCACAACGTCTACGCGCTGGGCATGGCCAGGGCCGGCTACCAGGCGCTGTGCGAACTGCGGCCCGACCGGCGGCCGTTCCTGTTCTCCCGGTCAGGCTGGGCAGGCCTGCAGCGGTACGGGGGCACCTGGTCGGGCGATGTAGCCACCGACTGGGCGGGGTTGCGCGCGTCGCTGGCGCTGGTGCTCGGCCTCGGACTGTGCGGGGTGCCCTACTCCGGCCCCGACGTGGGGGGGTTCACCGGTACGCCGGAACCCGAGCTGTATCTGCGGTGGTTCCAGCTCGGCGCGTATCTGCCCTTCTTCCGCACGCACTCCTCGATCCTCGGCGGCCTGCGCGAGCCGTGGGAGTTCGGCCCCGAGGTCCTGGAACACGCACGGGCGGCGCTGGCGGAGCGGACCCGGCTCATGCCGTACCTGGAGACGCTCGCGCACATCGCGCGCGGCACCGGCGCCCCGTATGTGCGGCCGCTGTGGTGGTCCTCGCCGGCCGACCGGGCGCTGCGCGAGTGCGGCGACGCCTTCCTGCTCGGCGACGCGCTGCTGGTGGCGCCGGTGCTGGAGCCGGGCGCGACCGGCCGTGCGGTGCGGCTGCCGCGCGGCCGCTGGTACGACACCGCGACCGGGCAGGCGCACCGCGGTCCCGGCCAGGTGCTGCTGGCCGCTCCGGTGGGCCGGGTACCGGTGCTGGCGCGGGCGGGATCGGTGCTGCCGGTGACCGGACCGGACGGCGAACCCGAGCTGGAGGTGTGGGCGCCGCGCGCCGGGCGCACCGGCAGCGGCGTCGTCTTCACCGGCGACCCCGAGGGCTGGGGCGCGCCGCGGATGGAGCGGTTCGTCAGCCGCTGGGACGGCGGCCGGGTGGTCGTCGAGCGCGACGGCGGCGGCGAGGTCGGCTACCGGGTGCGGGTGCGCGGGGACGTCGAGGGCGACGCCGGGACGCGTACGGGCGACGTCACTCAGCGCCCGGAGGGCGGCGGAGCCGAGGGCGCGGGGGCGTAACCGTCGTCGAACCAGCGGCGCATGGCCCGCGTGTGCAGCGGGAAGCCCAACTCGGCGCTCTCGTGCAGCAGCAGGTAGCCGTCGGTCTCGTCGGTCGGCGCCGACGGCGGGAGGGCGGCCGCGTCGCGCTCGGGCAGCAGCCCGAACAGCAGCAGATAGCCGCCCACTTCGTCGGTCATCGCGTCGGCGAGCACCACCTCGGCGGCCGGCGCGCGGATGCCGGTCTCCTCGAACAGCTCGCGCACCACGGCCTGTTGCCAGCTCTCGCCGTGGTCGACGAAGCCGCCGGGCAGCGCGAGCCGGCCGAGTTGCGGCCGGATCGCGCGGCGGATGACCACGAGACCGGTGCCGCCGGAGTCGCGGACCGGCAGCAGGGCGACCGCCACCGGCAGCGGATTGCGGTAGGCGGTGGTGCCGCACACCTCGCACTGCCGGGGCCAGCCGGCGTCCGGGCCGAAGGGCGCGCCGCAGGCCGAGCAGTGCGAGTCGCGCACCGGCACGCGGGCCGGCTCCGCGGACGGCCCAGCGGCCGCCCGGGTGACTTCCGGCGGTGTAGCGGGCGGGTTCTGAGGGGGCACGCCGGGACTGTATCCGATCGTCCGCGCCCGGGGCGCCGCCACCGGCGGGTCGCCCATCGGCGCGCGACGGACGGCGCCCGGCGGACGGCGGACGGCGGTGGAGCACCGGGCGCGCTACACGCCGAGCGGCGGGCCCTGCGTGGGCGCGCGCATCGACTCGCCCGCCGTCGCGCCCGCCGTCGCCTGCGGGGCCCTGACCCGCTGGCGGGTCGGCCCGGAGGACTCGACCAGGACTGGCGCGCCCAGCACCGCGGACAGCGCGGCCGTCCAGTCCCCCGGGTCCGCGCCCGGGGTCTCCCACACCGCCGGCGCGGCCCGCAGCAGCCGGCCGGTCAGCTCGGCCTGGCGGACCAGGTCGCCGGGCGGCCCCGGCGCGATCCGCTCCACCCGTGCGCCGTCGATGCCGTAGCCCCGGCAGATCCGGAGCGGCGCGCGGGCCGGGGCGTCGAGGTGGGTGACGGCGAGCGCGTCCACCCCGCCGCACACCTCCACCGCGTAGGCGTGCGCGACGGCGTCGAAGTGCCCCAGCCGGAAGGCGCCTTGCCAGCGTCCGTGGCCGTTGTGCGGCTCGGGCAGCGCGTTGGTCAGGCCCGCGTCCTCGGTGACCAGCGGCCCCGGACCGTGCCGGGTGGTGTAGGTGCGGACCACGCCGAGCCGCCGCGCGCCGTCGGGTGCGTCCGCCTCGGCCAGCAGCGCCTCGGCGTTGGCGAAGGTCGTGGTGGACCAGGTGGTGTACGGGTGGAAGCCGTGCCACTCGTCGAGCAGCACGCCCTGCGCGCCCTCGAAGACCAGCGGGCCCTGCCGGACCAAGCGGTGCAGCGCGCTCTCGTCGGTGAGCGCGACGGTACGGGCGAAGGCGGCGTACGCGTCGGCGCAGTCCTCCACCGGCGGCGCGGGCAGCGGAACGCCCCACTCGTCGGCCAACCGGTCCCGCAGCAGCCGCAGTCGGCGCAGCAGCCGCGGCCGGGAGGTGCAGTCGCCGACGGCCGGCGCGTCGACGGGGTGGGCGAGCGCGTAGGCGGCGCACTCGCCGACGCCCATGCCGCAGGAGCCGTGCCGGGCCGCGCCGCGGGCCTGCTCGCGCAGCCGGTTGGCGGCGGCGTGGTAGGGCGTGACGAGCAGCGCGCGGCGGTCGACGGTGAGCAGGGCGTACGGGTCGGGTACGCCGACCGCGCGCAGGTGGTCGGCCTCCGCGGCCAGGGCGAGCGGGTCCACGCAGGTCAGCCGGGACAGGTGGGTGGGGACGCCCCGCAGGGTGCCGGAGCCGAACTGGGCGAAGGTGTGGTGGCGGCCCTGCGGGGTGACGACGTTGTGCGCGGCCTGCGGGCCGCCGTTGAAGCGGACGACGGCGCTGACCTCGCCGGCTCCACAGAGGGCGTCGACCACGGCGCCCTTGCCGGCGTCACCGTAGCCGAGGTCGACGACGAGAGTGTGCAACAGGCCCTCCAGGCGGACGGGTTCGGGAGAGGACGGGCGGTGGGGTCAGCGGCCCCTGAGGGCCCGGGACACGGCGGGTCCCGCGGCCGAGCCGATGTCCTGGAGGTCGGCGAGGCCCTCGGCCAGGTCGATGGCCTCCTCACCGAGCCCGACGGTGAGGGCGATGGTCTCGCAGACCGCGTCGAGGTCGTCCAGTTCGAGGACGTTCTGCCCGAGCAGGCGCCGCCACAGGCCGAGCACCTCCGGGTTGCCCGCGTACGAGGCGCCGGCCGGGAGGATGTAGAACACGTGGAACCTGCGCTGGAGTTCGGCCAGGATCACCGGGAGCGGGATGTCCTCGGCGATCGTGTCGCCGAGCACCGCGCGCACCTCGCGGGCCTTGACCTTGCCGTACGGCAGCTCGTCGCCGACGAGGAAGAGGTAGCCGCGGCGGCCGCGCTTCTCGTGGCAGTCGACAGCGGTGTGCCGGGCCATGGCGTACAGCGCGAGTTCGTAGGACTCGGTCATCTGGCCGCCGCCACCGCCCTCCAGCAGGATGTTGCCGAGGTCCTCGTCCATCCGGTTGTCGGACTCGAACTGGCCGAGCTGCAGCGGGACCCGGTCGCAGGTGGCGTCGCCGACGGCGCCGAAGAGGATCTGCGGGTGCTCGGTGTAGCCCTTGCGCAGCAGCAGCCCGAAGAGTTCGGGGAGCTTGGTCTGCAGCACGCGCGGGACGCCGCCCATGGAGCCGGTGACGTCGAAGAGCACGGCGATGGCCAGCGAGGCGGGGTGCTCCGCGGAGTCGCGGCTCTCCCGCACGGTCAGGCCGTGCGGGTCGAGCGAGGGGTGCGCCGTCCAACTGCCGCGCGGCGAGGTGGACCTGACCCGGTTGTCGTAGCCGAAGGCGTCGGAGCCGCCGGCCGCGCGGTAGCGGGCGGCGGCGTCGTAGACGTTGGTGGACCAGCTTCCGCTGCCCATGGTGTTCCCCCAGGTGTGGTCGGGCGGTGAGTCGTTTCGGGTGTGGGCGGGTGGGTCGGTGGGTCTCGTGAGGTCTCGGCGGGTCGGCGGGTCCGGCCGGTGCTCAGGCGGGGGACCGCGAGGCGCGCGGCGCCGGCATGGCGAACGGGCGGAAGGTGCGCGGCCCGTAGAGCCGTTCGAGCAGGTCGTCCAGCTCGGCGAGCAGCAGCCAGGCGTCCTGCGGCCGGCCCGACTGCGACGGCAGCGTGCAGCCGCGCAGGAACGCGCGCAGCTGCGCGGGCGTCTGAGCACCCATCAGGTCGGCGATGCAGGAGGAGGCGAGGTGGATGTCGGTGGCGGGCGAGGCGGGCAGGTGTCCGAGCACCTCGGGCGGATAGCGGTCCCGGTGACGGGTGACGAGCACCGGCACGTCGGTGCCGACGGCGGTCGCATAGCACCAGTCGGCGAGGACGAGGCCGTGCAACCGCGGGTGGACGAGGACGTGTTCGGGGAAGACCGCGCCGTGCACCAGCCCCGCGCGGTGCGCCCAGCCGAGGCCGGTGAGCAGCCGGCGCCACATCCAGGCGGCGTCGCGCGGGTCGAGTCCGGCCGGGTGCGCGGCGGCGACGTCGGCGAGGGTGTGGAAGCCGGTCAGCGGGTGCAGTGCGTTGACCCGGCGTTCCGTGCCGTCGGGGGCCGGCTGCCGGAAGCTCTCCAACAGGACGGGCGCGTAGGCCCGATGGCGTGGCTCGGCGACAGTGTCGAGCCGGGTGAGGACCGCGGCCTCGTGCTCCATCAGGTCGTTGTCGCGCGGACGCAGCGGGATCTTCAGCACGGCCAGGCGGCGTCGGCCGCCGTACGCGTAGTGGGCGGCGCGCAGTTCGGCGAGGTGGCCGGTGGCGAGGAGCCGGCCGGGGGTGTAGCGGTGCAGTCCGCCGGTGAGGGGAGCCGTCGCGGGCCCGGTGTCGCGGGCGGCTTCCTGGGCCGCCTGCGGGGCGGAGCCCGGCCCGGCGTGCCTGCGCCAGGCGTCGGCGAGCCGGGCGAAGGCGGCGGTCGCCTCCGCGGTCCGGCCGGCCGGGGCGGTGTCCGGGTGCAGCAGCCGGGCCAGCCGCCGGTAGAGCCCGGCGGCACGGCCGGGCGCCGCGGGGAAGCCCGCGGGCAGCGCGGCCAGGACCGCGAGGGCCTCGTCGAAGGTCCGCGGCGGGGCGGCGGTCATCGCACCGCCGCCTCACGGTCGGGGCGCAGCAGCGCCGGGTGGAGCAGCCGGGCGTCGCCGGAGCGGTAGAGGCGGGCCCGGGGGCCACCGCGGCTGCCGGGCCTGGCGTCGGTCTCGGTGCGGCCGGTGGACTCCACGAAGCCGGGCACCGACAGCACCTTGCGGTGGAAGTTGGCCGCGTGCAGCGGGGCGCCCCACACCGTCTCGTACACGGCGCGCAGTTCGCCGATGGTGAAGGTGGGGGCGAGGAACGCGGTGGCCAGCGGGGTGTACTCGATCTTGGCGCGGGCGCGTTCCAGGGCGTCGGCCAGGATGCGGCCGTGGTCGAAGGCGAGCCGGACCGGGGCCTGCCCGCTCGGCACCGCGGGTGCTGCGGCCTCCGGGCTCTCGGCGGGCTCCGGGGCCTCGGCGGACCTCTGGGCCTCGGCGGACTTCTGGGCCTCGGGCCGTACGGGAGCGGGCCGGCGGCCGGTACCACCCCCGTGGGTCCCGGGCCGCCGACCCTGCTCGAAGGGACGCGACGGCTCCGCCGCCGGTTGCCCGCCCGGGAGGATTGCCTCCAGCGGAAGCCAGGCGGCGCCTGCCGCGTCACTGCCCGCGTGCGCGTCGGGCAGCCCTGGGGCGAAGGCGAGATAGGCGATCGAGACGACGGGCATCCGCGGGTCGCGGCCCGGATCGCCGTAGGAGCCGAGTTGTTCCAGGTGGACGCGGTCCAGTGCGGGCGCGCGCAGGCCGGTCTCCTCCGCCAGTTCGCGCGCCGCCGCCTCGTCGAGCGACTCGCGCCCGGCGCGGACGAAACCGCCGGGCAGCGCCCACGCGCCCTCGAAGGGCGGGCCGCCGCGCCGGACGGCGAGGACGTGCAGCGCGCCCCCGCGCAGGGTCAGCGCGACCACGTCCACGGTGACCGCGATCGGGTCGAAGGCGCGGGGGTCGTATCCGGCGAGGAAGTCCCGCTCGTCCGGCCGCTCCCCCGCGCCCCGCGGGTCCGTCGCCGCCGTGTGCTGCCGCCTGATCCCCACCGCCGCCCCCGTTCTTCTCAAGATGAGTCTTTCTCGGTACGAGAAAAACCTAGCACGGGCTCCTGACAGCGTCCAGACCCGGCGCTACCGTGCGGTCATGACGAAGCAGACGTTCGACTCCTTCGAGGACTTCTGGCCGTACTACGTGGCCATGCACTCCAAGGCCGCCACCCGCTGGGTGCACCTCGCCGGCACCCTCACCGGACTCGCGGTGACCGGCTACGGGCTGGCCAGAGGCCGCGCCCGGTACGCCGCCGCGCTGCCGCTCATCGGCTACGGCACCGCGTGGCCCGCGCACTTCCTGATCGAGGGGAACAACCCCGCCACCTTCGGCCACCCGGCGTGGTCGCTGCGCGGCGACATCAGGATGATCACCACCATGCTGGCCGGGCGCGACGCGGAGTTGGCGGAGACCGCGGCCAAGTGGTTCGCGGCGAACGGTGACCGGCCGGACGACGACACCACCGCGTAGTCCGGTCAGTCTCCTTGACGCTCCGTCACGCCGGGGCAACACTTCCGGCAGCGCGACGCACCGGACGGCGGGCAGGGGGGTGCGCACCAGGGGTGCGCCCGTCCGCGCACCACCGACCGCTCGCGCGCGCCCCGTCCCGACGACGGTCCTCCCGGACCGGGCAAGGGAGCGTTGACATGAGCGACCAGAACCCGCGCTACGTAGCCGCCATCGACCAGGGCACCACCTCCACCCGCTGCATCGTCTTCGACCACCGCGGGCGGATCGTCGCCGCGGACCGGCGCGAGCACCGCCAGATCCTGCCCAGGCCCGGCTGGGTGGAGCACGACGCCAACGAGATCTGGGCGAAGGTCCAGGCGGTCGCGGCCGGCGCGCTGGCCAGGGCCGGACTGCGCCCCGACGAGCTGAGCGCGCTCGGCATCACCAACCAGCGCGAGACGGTCGTGCTGTGGGACCGCGCGACCGGACGGCCGGTGCACAACGCCGTCGTCTGGCAGGACACCCGCACCGCGGAGCTGTGCGCCGAACTCGGCGGCGGCGACGGCCCGGACAGGTTCCGCGAGGCGACCGGGCTGCCGCTGGCGAGCTACTTCTCCGGCCCCAAGGTGGCCTGGCTGCTCGACCACGTGCCGGGTCTGCGGCGGCGCGCGGAGCACGGCGAGATCGCCTTCGGCACCATCGACTCCTGGCTGATCTGGAACCTGACCGGCGGCACCGACGGCGGCCTGCACGTCACCGACGTCACCAACGCCTCACGCACGCTGCTGATGAACCTCGACACCCTCGACTGGGACCCGGCGATCCTCGCCGCGATGGACATCCCCGAGGCGCTGCTGCCGCGAATCCGCGCCTCCGCCGAGGTGTACGGCAGGGCCACCGGGCGGCTGGCCGGCGTACCGGTCGCCGCCGCGCTCGGCGACCAGCAGGCGGCGCTGTTCGGCCAGACCTGCTTCGAGCCCGGCGAGGCCAAGAACACCTACGGCACCGGGAGTTTCCTGCTGCTGAACACCGGCGACCGTCCGGTGCCGTCCCGCAGCGGCCTGCTCACCACGGTCGGCCACCGGCTCGGCTCCGACCGCCCGGTGTACTGCCTGGAGGGCTCCATCGCCATCACCGGCGCCCTGGTGCAGTGGCTGCGCGACCAGTTGGGCCTCATCCGCACCGCCGCCGAGATCGAGCCGCTCGCCGCGAGCGTCCCCGACAACGGCGGCGCGTACGTCGTGCCGGCCTTCTCCGGGCTCTACGCGCCCTACTGGCGGTCCGACGCGCGGGGGGTGATCACCGGCCTCACCGGCTACGTCACCAGGGCGCACCTGGCGCGGGCGGTGCTGGAGGCCACCAGCTGGCAGACCCGGGAGGTGGTGGACGCCATGCAGCGGGACTCCGGCGTGCCGCTGACCTCGCTGCGGGTGGACGGCGGGATGACCGCCAACCGTCTGCTGATGCAGCATCAGGCCGACGTGCTGGGCGTGCCGGTGGCCCGGCCGGTGGTCGCCGAGACCACCAGCCTCGGCGCGGCCTACGCGGCCGGGCTCGCGGTCGGCGTCTGGGACGGCCTGGACACGCTCAGGGCGCAGTGGCAGCGCGACGCGGAGTGGACGCCGCGGATGGACGCCGACACCCGGGCGCGCGAGCTGCGGCGCTGGCGCAAGGCCGTCGAGCGCAGCTTCGGCTGGCTCGACGAGGACGAGCGCGCGGCGGGCGCGGCGACCGCGAGGGCCGCCACCGGGGCCGCGGCCCGGCCCCACGCGGCCGCGCACCCGGCCGGATCACCGGGAACGGCGAGGGCGCCGATTCACTGACGCACCGTCAGGTGGCGGCCGGGGCCCTGCGCTCCGCCGCCACCTGCGCGGCGTGCTCGACGACCGTGATCAGCACGGTCTTCGCCGAGTCGCGCTCCCGCGCGTCGCACAGCACCACCGGCACCCCGCCGTCGAGGTCGAGCGCCTCGCGGATGTTGTCCGGGTCGTGCACCTCGGCGCCGTCGAAGCAGTTGACCGCGACGGCGAAGGGGATGCCGCGCCGCTCGAAGTAGTCGATCGCGGCGAAGCAGTCGGCGAGCCTGCGGGTGTCGGCGAGCACCACCGCGCCCAGCGCGCCCTGGGCGAGTTCGTCCCACAGGAACCAGAACCGGTCCTGGCCCGGTGTCCCGAACAGGTACAGCACGAGGTTGTCGTTGAGCGTGATCCGCCCGAAGTCCATCGCGACGGTGGTGGTGCGCTTGGACTCCACACCGTCGATGTGGTCGACGGGGCGGCCGAGTTCGCTCAGCGACTCCTCGGTGCGCAGCGGCCGGATCTCGCTGACCGCGCCCACCAGCGTGGTCTTGCCGGCCCCGAAGCCGCCCGCCACCAGCAGCTTGAGCGCCACCGGCTCCGCGGCGGACGGCTTGCTACGGCGTTCGGAACGCGCCATGGCCATGGTCTTCTCTCTACTTCCCTGCGGGCATGGGGACTTGGGTACTGCTGTGGTCTGCCGCAGAGCCTAGCCCTCCCGGCGCGCGGGCGTGCCGCCGGGAGTGATCAGTGCGGGTCGCCGTACCGGGCCGCGCTCACAGCGCGCGCAGCCCGTTGATCACTTCGCGCAGAATGCTCTCGTCCGGCAGCTCCGCGGGCGGCACCGGCTGGTGGATGTGCACGTGCTCGGCCTCCAGGAGGTCGCCGACCAGGACGCGCACCACGCCGACCGGGAGGTCGAGGTCCGCGGCGAGTTCGGCCACCGAGGTCGCCTGGAACTGGCAGCGCTCCACGATGTCGAGGTGCTCGGGGGACAGGGTGTGGTCGTCCAGGGCCCCGCTCTCACCGGCCTCGGCCTCGGTGACCACCAGGGCGATCAGGTCGATCCTGGCCTCGGCGGCATGGCTGGTGCGGCCCCGCGTCATGGCGTAGGGCCGTACCACCGGGCCTGCCGCGTCGTCGTACCAGCGGTCCGCGTCTGAAGTCATTTCCCCGTCACCCCGTCAACCCGTCAGTCGCTCACCGGTGGTCAGCCACTGAGCGCCGTGCCGCCGTCCTGCCGCGGCGCGGAGCCCAGATGTGCTCCTACCCGCTTGACGAGGAGAGCCATCTCGTACGCGACCTGTCCCACGTCGGAATCCGCTTCGGCGAGCACCGCCAGGCAGCTGCCGTCGCCGGCGGCCGTCACGAACAGGAAGGCGTCGTCGAGCTCGACCATGGTCTGCCGGACCGCTCCCGCCTCGAAGTGCCGGCCGACGCCCTTGGCCAGGCTGTGGAACCCGGAGGCGACCGCGGCGAGATGCTCGGAGTCCTCACGGGTCAGCCCGTCGGACGCACCGATCGCCAGTCCGTCGCCGGAGAGCACCAGCGCCTTGCGGATGCTGGCCACGCGGCTGACCAGATCGTCAAGGAGCCAGCTCAGCTCGCGTGTCGGACTCGATGCTGCGGTCATCGACCGTTCCCCTCAGGTGTCGTTCGCGGTGCTGCTGTCGATGGTTCCTCGGTGGCGCCGGGTGCGGCGCCGGCCGCGGCCTCGGGCTCGGCGCTCTCCCGGCCGCGCTGCCAGCCGCGCTGGAGTGCGGCCATCCGGTCGCGCACCTCGTCGGCCGACCGCTCCCTGCCCTGCTCCTTCGGGCGCGCCGCCGAGGTGTCAGCGGCCTCCCTCAGCTGCGGTGCGAGGTTGGCCTGCCGGACCCGGCGGGGCAGCACGGCGCCTCCCGTCGCGGACTGCGTGGCGGCGGCCGGCGGCGCGGGCCGCTCGGCGGGCTCGGCGTCCCGCGACGCGGGCGCCGACCCGCCGGAGGGGCGGCCGCCGACCGGCCGGCCGCGGTCGGAGACCAGCACCGGCGCGGTGCGGCGACGGCGCGGCAGCGGCACCGGCTCGTCGAGTTCGGGCTCCGTCTCGGGCGCCAGCGACGGCTCGTCGGGGTGCGCCGCGTGCTCCTTCTGCGACTCGCCGCCGATCCCGTCCATGCCCCACTGGCGGAAGGTGTGCTCGGAGTCGCCCGGGGCGGCCGCCGGCATCCGCGGTTCCGCCGCCCCGCTGATGCGGGTGGACCCGGTGTCCTCGCCGGCCTCCGTCAGCAGCGCCGCCGGGATCAGCACGACCGCGGTCGTGCCGCCGTACGGGGACTGCCGGAGCGAGACCCGCACGCCGTGCCGCTGGGCGAGCCGGCTGACCACGAACAGGCCGAGCCGGTCGGTGTCGGACAGCTCGAACTCGGGCGTCTCGGCGAGCCGCAGGTTCGCCTCCAGCAGCGCGTCGGGGGTCAGGCCGAGGCCGCGGTCGTCGATCTCCAGCACGAAGCCGTTGGCGACGGACTCGCCGTGCAGCCGCACCTGGGTGTGCGGCGGGCTGAACACGGCCGCGTTCTCGATGAGTTCGGCGAGCAGGTGGGTGAGGTCGGCGACCGCAGCGCCGGTGACCGCGAGCCGCGGCAGCCGGCGCACCTCGATCCGCTCGTAGTCCTCGACCTCCGCGACGGCGGCGCGCACCACGTCCATCAGCTGCACCGGCTTGCGCCACTGCCGGGAGGGCGCGGCCCCGGAGAGGATGACCAGGCCCTCGGCGTGCCGCCGCATGCGCGTGGTCATGTGGTCGAGGCGGAACAGGTCGGCGAGCTCTTCGGAGTGCTCGGTGCGCCGCTCCATCGCGTCCAGCAGCGTCAGTTGGCGGTGCAGCAGCACCTGGCTGCGGCGGGCGAGGTTGACGAAGACCTCGGAGACGCCCTTGCGCATGTCGGACTGGCGGACGGCCGCCTCGACCGCGGCGCGCTGCAGCGTGTTGAGCG
Organism: Actinacidiphila polyblastidii; assembly: GCF_036353415.1. Lineage (NCBI taxonomy): Bacteria > Bacillati > Actinomycetota > Actinomycetes > Kitasatosporales > Streptomycetaceae > Actinacidiphila > Actinacidiphila polyblastidii. Next base: position 66,343 of record NZ_JAZEWV010000028.1, on the reverse strand, counting down.
CCTTGCCGACCTGGCCGACCTCGTCGTCCGCGTACTGCAGCCGCGGCACCTCGGTCTCCACGTCGACCTGCTCGCCCGCGGCGAGCCGGCGCATCACGCGCGGCAGCCGGGTGCCGGAGACCTCCTGTGCCTCGCGGCGCAGTCCCGTCAGGTCGCGGATCAGGCTGCGGCCGATCCGCACCGACACGATCAGCGAGGCGATCACCGCGATCAGGCCGAGGCCGCCGATCATCGCGACCTCGACCATCAGCGCCGTGGACAGCGGCTCCGACGCCTTGGTGAAGCGCGTGAAGGAGTCGGTGTTCAGCCGGTTGAGGTCGTCGAAGACCGTTGCCGCGAGCGTCGGCCAGGCCAGGTGGGCGGCGACCACGGGCGCGTTGGTGATGCCCGCCGCGATCACCGCGTCCTGGGCGCTGCGCAGCGCCTTGCCCTCGTTGCCCTGCCAGTACACGTCGTAGGGGGCGCGCCCCTGCGCGTCGAGGGTCTTCAGGTCGGTGTCGTAGTAGTTGCGCTCGTTGGCGACGGAGAAGGTGAAGGAGGTCAGTTCCGCGGCGCTCATGTGGCCGGTGCTGATCGCCGCGGCCATCAGGGCGTCCTGCCGGCTGAGCTGCTCGCGGGCCCGCTCGACGCCGATCACCGCGCGGCGCTGGCTGTCCAGGTCGCCGTCGCTGAGCGGGCTGAGCTCCGAGGCCAGGTCGAAGGCCGGGTCGACCAGCGCGTCGTACCCCTCGTAGGTGTCGTTGCGGCTGATCCGCTCGTTCTCGATCCGCTGCCGCAGCGGCGCCAGGCCCTCCACGGTGTTCAGGAAGATGTCGAGCCGCTCCTGGGCGCGGGCGTCCAGGTCGCCGCGGATGCCCGAGGCCGAGATGGTGGTGCGGAGCTTGGCCACCGAGGCGTCGGTGGCGTGTTCCTGCTTGTCGAAGGCGATCCGCGCCTGCGAGTCCCGGGTGTTGGCGATGTACACCATGCCCACCCGGCGCTCCTGCTGGAGGCTGCTGATCGCCCCGCCGAGCGGGAACGCGACGTTCTCGGCGACACGCTGGATGTCCGGCCGCCCCCATACGGCGCGGGCGGTGAGCGTGGCGGCGAAAGCCCAGATGGCGGTCAGTGACACCAGTGGGATCAGCAGCAGCGCCACGATCTTCCGGCGGATCGTCGTACCGCGAAAGCGCATGGCCTCCCCAACGTCTCCCCCGCGTCGGGGGTCTCGGTCGCATTCAAACGGCGCGAGCCTACTACTGCCTTTGCGGTAACTCGAAAGCCAGTCCGGAGGGTTGGCACGGTCTGGCCGGAATCGTACCGATGGAGTGCATCCGGAAAATCCGGGGCAGGCACCTTTCATGGAGTTCGAGAGGCAATCGGTGTGGGAGACGGAGACGGCCGACAGGCCGCGGCTGCCCGATCCGGTCAGGGCCGCAGCGGTGCGGGCTGTGCTGATCGTGTCGTTGGCGTTGATCGAGGCGATGATGGCGGTGATTTTCGCGGCCGGCCATACCTGGCTGTCCGCCCCGATGCTGCTGTTCACGGTACTGACCAGCGTGGTCGCCAGCTGGTCGGTGCTCGACGTGTGGGTGACCCGCCAGGTGTGGAACCAGCGCAACGGCGTGGTGTCCAGCCCCAGCAGCGCGGCGCGCGCGCTGCGCAGGGAGCGGCGCAGAGCGCGGCGGGCCGGCCGGCCTGTCACGCGGGAGTCCGGGGGCGGCAGCCGCCGCACCCACCACCACATACCGCGCGCACACGGCGCGTGACGCGCCGGCCCGGCGTGCCGGCCTGACGCCGCGCGCCCGGCCGGCGCCGTCCGACTAGCGGGCCCGGGCCCCGGCGTCCGGCCGGACGCCCCGGGCCTGCCCTGCGGGCGGGGCGGCGGGCGCGGACGCCCCCGGGTCGGCCGGGCGGCGGAACATCCGGGTCGCGGTGATCTCGCCGTGGATCGGCTCGCCGTGCGGGTCCGGCACCGGAAGCCCCGGCCGCAGGTGCTCCTCCACGCTGATGTACTTGAGCCCGGCGCGCAGGTCCGCGTCGTTGCGCAGGCGTACCACCAGCGGGAACTCGGCGAGTGCGGTCGTGTCGAACAGACCGGTGGTGTAGATCAGCTGGACGCCCAGGGCGTCGGCGACGGCCCGCTGGAGCTCCAGCAGATAGGTGGCGTTCGCGCGGCCGATGGGGTTGTCGAGGAACAGCGTGCCGGCGTGGCGCTGCCGGTCGCGGCCGCGGTCGTTGCTGCGCAGCGCGGCCATCGTGCAGTAGAGGGCGATGGCGGCGGTGAGCAGCTGGCCGCCGGAGAACACGTCGCCCATCTGCCCGACCGGGACGCGTTCGGCGCGCAGCACGGCGTCCGGCTTGAGGATCTCCACCGAGATTCCGCGCGGCTCCAGGGCGGCGCCCACCGAGCGCAGCAGCAGCGTCATGCCGTCGCGGCGCAGGTCGGAGTTCTTGCGGACGGCGGCGCGGGTCGCCTCGTCGATGACCTCGCCGAGCCGCTCGGTCAGCACCGCCTGGTCCGGGTCCTCGAAGCGGACCCTCAGGAACTCCTGGCCCGACCACTCCCCCAGCCCCTCCGGCAGCCGGGACAGCCGCTGCGCCGAGCGCAGCGTGGCCAGCGAGGACTCCACCAGCCCGCGCAGCCGGTCGACGATACTGTCCCGGTTGCGCTCCAACTGGCCCAGTTCGTCGGTCAGCACGCGCAGCCGGGGGGCGAACGCGGCGGCCCAGGACGCCGCGTGGTCCGGCAGCGCGGCGGCTGGCAGCTCGCGGATCTGCTGGCGGGCCGGGGTGCGGACCTGCTCGTAGCGGACCGCGTTGGCGTGCCGGACCAGCACGTCGCACGCCTCGCGCAGCGCGGTGTCGGCGGCGGACAGGTCGGCGGCGCAGCCGCGCAGGCCGCGGCGGGCCTCGGCGGCGGCCTGCCTGGCCTCCTCCGGGCGCCCCGGATAGGGCTCCGGCTCCTCCTCGTCGGCCCCGGTGTGCGGGCCCTCGCGCAGCAGGTCGCGGAGCATCGCGGCGATCTCGTCGAAGCCGGCCGCCGCGTCCTGCGCCGCGCCGTGGTCCCGTACGACGTCCTCGTGGGCTGCCCCAGCCTGGTCGAGCGCGTCGGTGCGGGCGGAGAGTTCGGAGGTGGCGGCGCGCAGCAGCTGCTGGGCGTGCTCGGCGTCGCGGGGCCTGAGCTCCTCGGCCAGCTCGGTGTGGGCGCCGCCGTCGGCGGGGGCGAGCCGCTCGGCCTCGCCGCGCAGCCGGCCCAGCTGCTCGCTCGCCGCGGACTGCCGGGACTCCAGGGTCTGCACGAGGCGTTCCGCGCGGGAGGCGGCCGCCTGCCGGGACGGGCCGTCGGCGCCGTCCGGGCCGTCGAGCAGCTGGGCGGCCCGGCTGCGGACCTTGTTGGTGAGGCGTTCCAGCTCGGCGAGCGCGGCGTTCTCGGTGCTCTCCGCGCGGGCCTGCTCGGCGCGCAGATCGGCGCCGACGCCCACCTGCTCGTACAGCTGGGAGGCCGCGCGGTACGCCTCGCGCAGCGCGGGCAGCGACACGGCGGCGGGCGGTGCGTCCGCCGCGCCGGCCGCCTGCTCGGCGCTGTCGGCGATCTCGGGGGCGCCGGCGATCTCGGCCCGCTCGGCGCGCAGCACGTGCGCGGTGCGGCGGGCGTCGTCGGAGGCGCGCTGCGCGGCCCGCCGGTCCTCGTCGGCCGCGCGGGCCTGCGCCAGGCAGCTCTCGGCGCGCGCCTCGGCCTCCGCGGCGTCGGCGGCCAGCTCCCGGATGGTGCGCTGCCAGCCGGACCGCTCGCGCAGCCGGTGCGCGAGGCCGGCCAGCGCGTCGGCGCGCCGCCCGGCCTGCTCGGCGGCGTCGCGGCGCCCGTCGAAGTCGGCCGCTGCCTGGCCGGCGGCGGCCTCCGCGTCGGCGCGGTCCGCGCGGGCCGCGGCGAGGTCGGCGCCGGTGCGGTCCGCGGTCTCCCGCGCGGCCGCGGTCTCGGCGGCCAGCTCGGCCAGCCGCCCCTGCGGGCAGCCGGCCCGCCAGGAGGCGAGGCGCGCGGCGAGCGTCCTGTCGTCCGTGAGGCGGGCGGCCAGCGTGCGGATCTCCTCGTCGCGCGCGGTGGCGCGGGCGCGCCGCTCGCGGCGTTCGCCGTCGGCGGCCATCTCGTCGTGCATGGCCGGGTTCGGGGGCACGAGGTAGACGTCCTGGGCGGTATCCGCGGCGGATGGCGGGGCGAGCAGCGCGGCGGCGGTGCCCACCGCGACGGTGGAGCGGGGCAGCAGGGCGGCCTGCCCCAGCACCTCCTTGGCGCGTGCGTACGAGCCCGGTTCCGTCACCACGACGCCGTCGACCAGTTCGGGTCGGGCGGCCAGCACCACGGCGTGGTCCACCGGGTCGACGGCCTGCGCGAGGTAGCGCCAGCCGGGCAGCGCGGGGATGCCGTGCTCGCCGAGCAGCTCCACGGTGGCCAGCACGTCGGGGCCGGGCGGCAGCAGTCCGCCGTCGCCGAGCGCGCCGAGGATGCGGGCGTCGTCCGCGGCGGCCGTGCGCAGCTCGAAGAGCTGCCGCTCGGCGGCGGCGACGGAGTCCTCCAGCAGGTCGCGCAGCGGCTCGGCGAGGGTGTCGAGTTCGGCCGCGGCAGGCGGGGTGTCGGCGCGGTCCGCGGGGTCGTCCGCCGGGGCTGCACGGTCCGGCTGAGCCACCGGGTCAGCGGTAGCGAGGCCGGGCGCGGGGTCGGCGCCCGAGCGGGCGGCGGGCACCGACGGGGTGCGGGGGCCGGGGGCGGCGGGCAGGCTGAGGAGCGCGGCGAGCCGGGGGTCGGCGGCCAGCGCGGCCGCGGCGGTCAGGGCCGCGGTGTGGGCGGCCTGCGCGGTGCCGAGGGCGTCGGCGGCGCGGGCCGCGGCCAGCTCCGCGCGGCTCTCGGCGGCCGCCGTGTCCTTCGCGCGGGCGGCCGCGGCGGCCGCGGTCCGCGCGGCGTCGCGGGCCGCGGCCTCCGCCGCCTTCTCCGCGTCGGAGGCGGCCAGCGCCGCGCGCGCCGGGTCGGCGTCGGGCGCGGAGTCGTCCAGCCAGCCGGCCTGCACCGCCTGGGCGGTCTCCTGCTCGACCTCGGCGAGCCGCTGCGCGAGGTGGCCGCTCTCGCTGCGGGCCCGCCCGGCGGCGGTGGCCGCCTCGGTGGCGTCGCGGTGGGCGGTCTCCGAGCGGGCCTGGAGCTGCGCCGAGCGCTCCTCCTCCTCGTCGGCCCGCAGCTCCGCGCGGGCCGCCGCGGCGTGCAGGGCGCGCACCAGGTCGCCGGCGGCGAGGGTACGGGCGGCCAGCGCAGGGGCGGCGTCGCGTTCGGCCTCGCGGATGGCGGAGGTGACGCGCACCAGCCGGTCCCCTGCGGCCCGGTGGCGCAGGACGGTCTCGGCGGCCTGCCACGCGGCGTGCAGGGTGCGGGCGTCGACGAGTTCGCGGCGGAGCGCCGCCGCGCCCTTGTCTGCGGCGGCGAGCGCCAGCGAGGCGTGCCGGTAGGCGAGTTCGGCGGCGACGGCGGCGCTGCCCGCGCGGGTCCGCTCGGCGTCGGTGACCGCGTGCGCGGCGGTGGCCATGTGCTGGGCGAGTTCGGTGGCGCGGCCGCGTTCCTGCCGGCCGCGCGCGGTCAGCCTGCGGGCCAGCGCGCGGGTCCTGCGCTCCGACTGGGCGTGCACGCCGCGCGCCTGGTCCCGGGCGGCGGCGCCCTCGACGATCCGGGCGAGCAGGTCGAGGGAGCCGGCGGTGAAGTCGCGTTCCGCGGTGAGTTCTGAGCGGCGGCCCAGCTTGCCCGCGAAGCCGTGCACGAGGTCGGCGAGGCCGTCGGTGTCGCGCGTGTCGGTGACCGCGCGCAGCAGCAGGTCGGTGAAGTCGGAGTCCTTCTTCACCGCGAACAGGCCGGCGGCCTCGCCCTCGTCGGCGTTCATCTCACGCTGGTAGCGGAAGAGTTCGGGGTCGAGGCCGAGGTCGCCGAGGTGCTCGTTCCAGCGGTCGTGGATCTCCTCCCAGACCACGTCGAGATGCGGGTACGCCTTCCCGGCCTCGGTGACCGCGTCCCTGAAGCCCTTCATGGTGCGGCGTCGCCCGCGCGCGCCGGACGCGCCTTCGGCGGGCGGCCGCACCACGCTCGCCTCGGCCACCGGCAGCGAGTCGAGGCTCATGCCGGGGCCGGGCCGGAAGGAGTACCACGCCTCGGCGAACTTCCGCGGGTCCGAGGAGACCTGGCGGCCGCGCCACTCGCTGACCTTGCCGACGACGACGAGTTCGCCGGTCAGGGTGTGCTGCCACTCCAGGGCGACATGGCCGCAGTCGTCGGCCAGCAGGAACTTGCGCAGCACGCCGGAGCTGGCGCCGCCGAGGGTGTTGCGGTGTCCCGGCAGCATCACCGAGAAGATCAGCTTGAGCAGCACGGACTTGCCGCCGCCGTTCTCCAGGAACAGCACCCCGGCGGGGGCCGGCCTGCGCGGCGGCCCGCTGGGCTCGTCCTGGAAGAAGTCGCCCTGGGCGGGCGCGGGTTGCGGCACAGGCTCGCCGACGCCGCGCAGGTCGAGCACGGTGTCGGCGTAGCGCGCGCCCGCGGGCCCGATGGAGTACAGGCGGACTCGGGAAAGCTCGTACATGCGGCGGCTCTCGTGCTTTCTGGCTCTCGTGCCGGGAGGGTCGGGCGTCGGCGGTGCGGGCGCCGGGGCGCTGTGCGGGTCACGGGCGGTAGGTCATGGTCGGCGGCTCATGGTCGGCGGCTCATGGTCGGCGGCTCATGGTCGGCGGTCACGAGGACGTGTGGAAGGGCAGTCCCGCGTCCGCCGCGAGATCGCCGGCGGCCTCGCCGTCCGCCGCCGGGACGAGCGTCGCGGTGCCGTCGCCGACCGGTACCACCCCGAGGTCGAGCAGTTCGGCCATCGCGGCGCTGCCTGCCATGTCGCGGACCTGCAGCTGGTAGCGGGCGGTGGTGCGGTAGGTGCCCCCGTTGTCGTCGCCGGTGCGCTGGAGGAAGCCGGAGTCGACCAGGAAGGCGACCGCCTTGCCGATGATGCCGGTGGTCGAACTGGCCAGCCGGCGGGCGTCCTTGGTCGCTCCGGTGGCGCTGCGCCGGGTGTAGACCCGCCAGGCCGCCTCCAGCCCCGGGGCGTCGCTGGCCGGGTCGGTGTTCTCGCCCGTCTCGTCGGCGCGCTCCTCCAGCCGGCGGCACGCCTGACGGACGAAGGCGTCCACCCCGTGCACGGTGACCCGGCCGATGTAGCCCTCGTCGGCGAGGTCCTCAGGACGCGGGAAAGCGAGGGCGGCGGTGGCCAGGTGGGCCAGGCCGTGCAGGAACCGGTCGCCCGCGTCGGAGGCGGCGCGGCGCGCGTAGTCGCCCATGCGGACGGCGAACACCGAGTCCTCCGCCGCGGCGACGGCCATCCCCGCGCGCGGGGAGACCTCCAGCACGATCAGGCCGAGGCCGGCCGCGACGGCGTCGGCGAGGCGGGCGAACGCGGAGTCCTCGCGGTGTCTGCGGATCAGCTCGGCGTACTCCGCGTCGCGCGCGGGCAGCAGTTTCGGCTGCAGGCCCAGCGCGACCAGCCGTGCGGCGTCCGCCACGTCGGCGGCGGTGACCTGCGGCGCGACCGCCGCGCCGGCCGGCTCCCGTCCGTCGGCGGTGTCCACCGGCTGCTCCCGGTACTCGTTCACATCGCTCATTCCTCGCACCCCCGCTTTCCTCCTGCCGAACGCCGGCCCGCCGGCCGGCCGCCTGACGGGTCCCGTACGACCGCGTGCCGTACGATCGGGTCCGCTCCTGCCCGCACCGGGCCGGGCCGCACCGGGCCGGGCCGTGACGCGCCGGGTCCTGCCGCGCCCGCCCGCACCGGGGCTGGTCGTGCCGGGGCAGGTCGTGCCGGGGCAGGGAGGTGCGGCGTCATGAGGCGGTCGCGGGGGTCAGCCGGGCGGTGCCGAGGATCAGGTCGGCGCCGCCGAAGTCGGGGTCGTCGAGTGCGGTGCCGTCGTCGACGGCGAACAGCAGGTGCGGCTCGCCCTGGCGGTGGGCGGTGCCGACCGGCGGGGACGCCGCGTGGACGGCCAGCAACGCCACCAGATAGGGCAGGTCGGGGTCGCGGCGGCGGGCGTCGGCGAGGACGCCGGACAGCCGGCGGGGGGCGTCGTGCGGCAGGTCGAGGAGTTCCAGCGCGGACTCCAGCTGCTCCTCGGAGAACCGCGAGTCGTCGGGCGTCGCCACCAGGTCGGGCTCGGGCATCTCCGCGCCCAGGTGCTCGCGTTCGACGGGCGGCGTGAGCAGCAGCTCGACCAGGTCGGTGACGCGCACCGCGCCGGGCGTGCGCAGCCCGGCGCCGCGGGCGAAGAAAGCGTCGGTGACCCGCGACGCCTGCTCGACCGGGAGCGGCAGCACCGGCGCCACGAGCTGCCCGTACAGGTCGAGTCCGGCGCGGGCCGGCGGCGCGGCGAACGCCTGGCGGTCCTGCTCGGCGCGGAACAGCGGCCCGGCCTCCAGCAGCCGCGACTGCAGCTGGGTGTGCCGGCGGATGCAGTCCTTGACGATGTCCACCAGCTCGGCGGCGCGCCGCTTGTGCTCCGGCTCCTCCGCCTCGTCGCGCGCCTTGCGGATGTTGGTGAGGATCGCGTTCTCGTGGCGGTAGCGGTCGGCGACGTGGTCGAGGGCCTCGGCGATCATGTCGGGCACCTGCTGCAGCCAGTCGACCGCCCGCACGTTGCGCCGGGTGGCCTCCAGGGTGCGGCGCAGGACCTCCGCGTACTGCACAGTGCGGTAGCGGGCCTGCTCGGCGGCGAGCTGGGCGTCGGCCAGCCGGCCGCGGCTGATGAGCACCTCCAGCTTGACCTCGGCGGCGATCTGCGCGCTCGTGACGTCCGTGTCGAGCGCGCCCACCAGGACGTTGACGGCCTCGTCGGTGGTGCGCAGGTACACCCCGCCGCCGGGGCCCGGCACCTCCTCGATGAGCTTGAAGTCGTAGTCCCGCCTGACGTACTCGCCGTCGGCGCCGAAGGTGCCGTAGACCGCGCGGAAGCCGCGGTCGGCGCTGCCGACGTTGATCAGGTTCTCCAGCACCCAGCGGGCGACGCGCTCGTGCTCGCCGTGCGCGCGCGACGGCGCCTGGGCGGCGACCCGCGGCAGCAGCCTGGCCACTATCTGGTCGTGGTCCGCGCCGGTGTCGAAGTCCATCGTGAGCGTCACCAGGTCGATCGCGGCGAGCGCCACCTCGGCCATCGCGTACACCGAGTACGCGCCGGCGAGGTTCGCCTTGCGGGCGTCGAGGTCGTGCAGCGGCGCGGTGCAGGCGAGCGCCTTCAGCCTGCGGGCCAGGCCCTCGTCGGCCGCGGGCTCCGGCGCGGGGCGCACGGCGCCCGGCAGGGAGTACGGCGCGTACGGGACGGTGGTGGTCACGCCCCACACATTAGGCGGTGGCGCCGACAACGAACGAAACGGCACGGACCGCCACGGGGCGGACGCTCCCCGCGAGCGCGCACGGGATGCCATGATCATGCGTACGGGTGCGGCGGACCGCCGCGGTGTCGACTCCGGGCGGATCATCATGGCGGACACGGTCATCGATCTCAACGCCGACCTCGGCGAGGGCTTCGGGCGCTGGCGGCTCACCGACGACGAGGCGCTGCTGTCCGCGGTGACGAGTGCGAACGTCGCCTGCGGCTTCCACGCCGGCGACCCGGCGACCATGCGGCGGGTGTGCGCGCTGGCGGCCGAGCGGGGGGTGCGGATCGGCGCCCAGGTGTCCTACCGCGACCTGGCCGGCTTCGGGCGGCGCGCGATGGACGTGCCGCCGGACGAGCTGGCGGCCGAAGTCGCCTACCAGATCGGGGCGCTGGAGGTGTTCGCGCGCGCGGCGGGCTCGCGCGTGTCGTACGTGAAGCCGCACGGCGCGCTGTACAACCGGGCGGTGCGCGACGAGGAGCAGGCCGCGGCGGTGGTGGCCGGCGTGCGGCTGGCCGGTCCGCTGCCGGTACTGGGCCTGCCGGGCTCGGAGTTGCTGGCCGCGGCGGCCCGCGCCGGGCTGCCCACGGTGCCGGAGGCGTTCGCCGACCGCGCGTACACCGCCGCGGGCACGCTGGTGCCGCGCCGGGAGCCGGGTGCGGTGGTGGAGGACGGCGACGAGGTGGTGGCGCGGTCGGTGCGGCTGGCCGGGGACGGCCGGGTGACGGCGCTGACCGGCCAGACCGTCGAGGTCGGCGCGCGGTCGCTGTGCGTGCACGGGGACACGCCAGGGGCGGCGTTGCTGGCCGGCCGGGTGCGGGCGGCACTGGAGGGCGCGGGCCTGCGGGTCGAGGCGTTCACGTGAGGTCGGCCCGGCGGATGAAAGGTGCTGGCCGATGAGGGGTGCGTGCGGATGAGGGTGCGGGTGCTGCCTGCGGGCGCTTCCGGGGTGCTGGTCGAGACGGCGGACGGCGCCGCGGCGGCCGCGCTGCACGCCGAGTTGGTGCGCCGACGCGGCGAGGGCTCCTTGCCGCAGGTCACCGAGATCGTGCCGGCCGCCCGTACCGTGCTGGTCACCGGGCTGGCCGATCCGCGGGCTTTCGCCGCGGCGCTGGCCCGGTGGGAGGTGCCGCCGGTGGAACCCGGCCGCGGGGAGGCGGTGGAGCTGCCGGTGCGCTTCGACGGTCCCGATCTGGCGGAGGTGGCGGAGCGGTGGGGGATGCCGCCCGCGCAGGTCGCGGACGTGGTCACGGCGACGCCCTTCCGGGTCGCCTTCTGCGGATTCGCCCCGGGCTTCGGCTACTTGACCGGGCTGCCCGAGCGGCTGCACGTGCCGCGCCGGGCCACCCCGCGCACCGCCGTGCCGGCCGGCTCGGTGGGTCTCGCCGGGCCCTACGCGGGCGTCTATCCGCGTGCCTCGCCCGGCGGTTGGCAGCTCGTCGCCACCACCGACGCGCTGCTGTGGGACCCGGCGCGCGAACCCGCGGCGCTGCTCGTACCCGGCGCCGATGTCCGCTTCACGGTGGCGACATGACCGCCCCGCGGGCTCGACGCCGGTGTGCCGGGCGGCCGTTCGGGGGTGGCCGGCGGTGACCGCGGCGAACGGCCGTACCGGGACCGTCGCGGCGGTGCTGCACGTGCTGCGGGCGGGCCTGCTGACCACCGTGCAGGACCGGGGCAGGCCAGGTCACGCGCATCTCGGCGTGCCGCGCTCGGGGGCGCTCGACGCGCCCGCGCTGGCGCTGGCGAACCGGCTGGTCGGCAATCCACCGCACGCGGCCGGTCTGGAGACGACGGTGACGGGGTGCGCGGTGCGCGCCTCGCGCCCGGTCGTGGCGGCGGTGACGGGAGCCGCCTGCGCGGTGCGGGTGGACGGGCGCCCGGTGGCGTGGGGTGCGCCGGTACGGGTGCCGCAGGGGTCCGTACTGGAGGTGGGCGCGGCCGCACGGGGCCTGCGCAGCTACCTGGCGGTGGCCGGCGGCGTCGCGGTGGCCCCGGTGCTGGGCAGCAGGTCGACGGACCTGCTCTCCGGGCTCGGCCCGCCGCCGGTCGCCGACGGGTCCGACCTGCCGGTCGGCGCGCCCATCGGGCCGAGCGCCGCGGCCGACCCGCAGCCGTACGGCGCCGCCGGTCCGCGGCCGGGGGGCGAACTGGTGCTGCCGCTCACGCCGGGGCCGCGCGACGACTGGTTCACCGCGGGCGCGCTGACGCTGCTGCGCACCGCGTACTGGACCGTGTCGCCGGCTTCCAACCGGATCGGGCTGCGCACCCTCGGGCCCGCGCTCACCCGGGTACACGACGCCGAACTCCCCAGCGAGGGCATGGTGCTGGGCGCCGTCCAGGTGCCGCCGGACGGCCGCCCCGTGGTCTTCCTCGCCGACCATCCGACCACCGGCGGCTACCCGGTCATCGGCGTGGTGCCCGAGGCGTCGCTGCCCGCGGCGGCCCAGTCACCCCCGGGCACCAGAATCCGCTTCGTCCCGCTGCGCGCCTCCCGCGTGAGCTGAACCGTTGCCGTTGCCGTTGCCGTTGCCGCTGACGCGGCGGGAGCGGGGCGTACGGGCGCGGGCGCCGCCGCTGCCGCAGCTTCGAACACCGCCGGGTGCAGGAGCTGCTACCGCGCTGACCGCCCGACCGGCGGACCCGCCGGGTGCGGGCGCGGCGGACGCGCCCGGCACCGGCGCCGCTGCCGAGGGCTCGAACACCGCCGGACCGGCGGAACGGCCGGGTGCAGGAGTTACTACCGCGCTGACCGCCCGACCGGCGGACCCGCCGGGTGCGGGCGCGGCGGACGCGCCCGGCACCGGCGCCGCGGGGGCGCACACCGCCGGACCAGCGGGCCGGCCGGGCGCGGGCCGCACGGCAGCACCCGGTGCGGGCACAGGCGCCGCCGCTGCCGCGGCCTCGAACACCGCCGGGCCAGCGGGCCCGCCGGGTGCAGGAGTTACTACCGCGCTGACCGCCCGACCGGCGGACCGGCCGGGTGCGGGCGCGGCGGACGGGCCCGGCACGGGCGCCGCTGCCGCGGCCTCGAACACCGCCGGGCCAGCGGGCCGGCCGGGCGCGGGCCGCACGGCAGCACCCGGTGCGGGCACAGGCCCCGCCGCTGCCGCGGCCTCGAACACCGCCGGGCCAGCGGGCCGGCCGGGTGCGGGCCGCACGGGAGCATCCCGTGCAGGCGGGGGCGGCGCTGCTGCCGGTGCGGCGGGCTCGAACGCCGCTGGACCGGCGGGCCGGTCGGGGGCGGGGGCGGCCGACGGGGCCGGGAGGGGGGCGCCGGCGGGGGTGAGGCCGAGGGCGGCCAGCGCCGCGGCGGCCGCTTCGGCCGCGGCGTGGTCGAGCAGCGGGGTGGCGCCGCGCGCAGCGGCCCGGTACTCCTCCGCCGCCAGCCGCAGCAGATCCGGCAGCAGGTCGGTGCAGCGCTCGGCGATCCAGCGGGTGCCGCGGGTGGCCATCCACCACACGGACGAGGCGCGGCCGGGCGGCCGCCCGTCCGGTGTGAGGCGCGGCGCCGGACCCCGGGCGAGTCCCGCCGCGCTCAGTGCGGCGTGGAAGTCCCGTGCCAGCAGCCGGTGTCCGGTCTCGCTCGGATGCAGCCGGTCCGCGCTGAGCGTGCCCGGGTCGGCCGTCCAGGCGTGCTGCGCGACGTGGACGTGCAGCGCGCCGTGGTGTGCGGACAGCGCGTGCCCGACGTCGTTGAGCGCCCGCATCCGGCGCCCCAGCGGCCGGGCGAGCGGCCAGGGCAGGCCGAGCACGGCGCCGGGGTCGGGCAGGCACGCGGTGAGCAGTTCGGCGCCTGCGGTCCGCAACGCGCCCATGGCGGCGTGCAGTTCCGCTGCGACCGCGGCGATGTCGAATCCGCCGCGGAGCGTGTCGTTGCCGCCCACCAGGACGGACGCCAGGTGCGGCCGGTGGCGCAGCGCGACGGCCAGCTGCGGCCCGGCCACGTCGGCCGAACGCGCCCCGCTCCACGCCGCGTTCACGATCAGGACGTCGTCGCCGAGGGTGGCGCCGAGCAGCGCCGCCCAGCCGCGCCAGCCGCCGCCGGGCAGCGGGTCGCCGACGCCTTCGCTGAGCGAGTCGCCGAGCACGGCGAAGCGCAGCCCGGCGGGCGCGGCGCCGGGCTCGTTCACGACGGCGCCCTGGCGGGCGTGAGGGCGGGCGCCGCGGCCCCGTGGGCGGCCAGGAAGGCGTGCACGGCGGCCGGCCAGGTGTACTGCTCGGCCCTGGCGCGGGCCCGCGCGCGCCGCCGCGCCTCCGGCTCGGCCAGCAACCCCCGTACGGCCGCCGCGTACTGGGCCGGGGTGTCGGCCGCCGCGCCGGCCTCGCCGACCAGGGCGGGCAGCGCGGAGCGGGCGCTCACCACGGCGGGCGTGCCGCAGGCCAGGGCCTCCAGGGCGGCCAGGCCGAAGGTCTCCACCGGCCCCGGTGCGAGCGCGACGTCGGCTGCGGCGAGGAGTGCGGCCAGGTCGGTGCGGGAGCCGACGTGGCCGAGGAAGGTGACCGGCAGTCGGGCGGCCGCGGCCCGTTCGGCGAGCCGGGCGCGCAGCGGGCCGTCGCCCGCCACGACGAGCGCCGCGTCGACGCCGCCGCGCCGCAGCCGGGCGAGCACGTCCAGCGCGGTGCCCGGCTGCTTCTCCGGGGACAGCCGAGAGCAGAGCACCAGCAGGACGGCGGCGCCGCCCGCGTGCCGGCGGCGCACCTCGGGGTCGCGGTGGGCGGGGTGCCAGGCGTCGAGGTCGACGCCGAGCGGTGCGTGCACGACATTGCGCGCACCGATCCTGTCGAACTCCGCCGCCGCCCACGCCGTGGTGCACACGACCTTCGTGTAGGCCAGCGCGGTACGGCGGTTGAGGGCGTCGGCGGTGCGGCGGGCGGGTCCCCGCGGCACGCCCCACGCGCCGAGGACACCGTCGGCGCTCTCGTGCGAGACCATCACCGCGGGCACCCGGTGGCGCCTCGCCCACTCCCCCGTCCACCGCAGGGTGGTGCGGTCGGAGACTTCCAGCCGGTCGGGCGCGAGGGCCGCGAGCGCGGCCTCCACCGGGGCGCGGCGGGCCAGCACCCGGTAGCCGCCGGTGCCGGGGATCTCGGGTCCGGGGAGGGTGATCACCCGTCCCTGCGCGGTGAGTTCGTCGCTCGCCGCGGGTCCGGGGACGACCAGCACCGGTTCGTGCCCGGCGGCCGCGTAGCCCTCGCCGAGGTGGCGCAGCGCGGTGCGCAGGCCGCCGGAGACGGGCGTGACGAAGTTGGCCACGCGCACGATGCGCAGGCCCTGTTGGGGCGCGCGGGCCGAGCGGGCGTACGGCGGGTGCGCGGTCATGCGGCGGCCGCCGTGCGCTCGCCGAGGACCTCGGCGTAGTGGTCGAGCAGTTGGTCGCCGACCGCCTCCCAGGTGCGGTTGGCCACTTCGGCGCGCGCCTCCGCCCCGTAGCGCATCCGCAACCGTGGTTCGACGTGCAGCAGTTGGATCGCGGTGCGCACCGAGAGGGCGTCGCCGGGCGGCACCAGCAGGCCGGTGCGACCGTGCGCGACGAGGTCGAGCGGGCCGCCCACCGCGGGTGCGACGACCGGCACGCCGCTCGCCATGGCCTCCTGGACGGTCTGGCAGAACGTCTCGAACGGCCCGGTGTGGCAGAAGACGTCGAGCGAGGCGTAGATCCTTGCGAGGTCGTCGCCGGTCCTGCGGCCGAGGAAGACCGCGCCGGGCAGCGCGCCGCGCAGCGCGGGAGCGCTCGGCCCGTCGCCGACCACGACCACCCGCACGCCGGGCAGCGTGCAGGTCTCGGCGAGCAGCTCGACCTGCTTCTCCGCGGCGAGCCGGCCCACGTAGCCGACGATCAGCTCGCCGCGCGGGGCGAGTTCGCGGCGCAGCGCGTCGTCGCGGTGCGCCGGGTGGAAGCGCACCGGGTCGACGCCGCGCTGCCACAGGTGGACCCGGGGCACGCCCTGCCCGGTGAGAGCGGCCACCGAGGCGCTGGAGGGGGCGAGGGTGCGGGCGGCGGCGGTGTGCACCGCGCGGATGCGCCGCCAGGCGGCGGCCTCACCGGCGTTGAGATACGTCCTGGCGTACCCGGCCAGGTCGGTCTGGTAGACGGCGACGGCGGGGATGCCCAGCCGGGTGGCCGCGGCGAGGCCGCGCACGCCCAGGACGAACGGGCTCGCCAGGTGGACCAGGTCCGCCCGGTGCGCGCTGATCGCGGCCGCGGTGCGGCGGCCGGGCAGCGCGACCCGCACCTGCGGGTAGCCGGGCAGCGGCAGCGAGGGGACGCGGACGACCGGACAGGGGTCGGCGGCGGCATCCGGCATGTGCGGGCCCGCGGGGGCGACGACGAGGGGGGCGTGCCCGCGCCGGGCGAGGTGTTCGGCCGTGCGCAGCGCGCAGTGGGCCACTCCGTTGACGTCCGGGGGGAAGGACTCGGTGACGATGGCGACTCTCATACGGTCGTTGTCGCCGCCCCGGGAGTTGTCAGGGCCACGTGGATCTTTCCCGAAGGGGAACGCCCTATGAGCGTTTGCGCGCGCTGCGCCCCGATGGGGCGCGGTCAGCCCACCACTGGCCTGCGGCCCGCGACGACGGCGACTGCCCCCCGGGGGCCGGTGGCCCACCGCGCGCCGCACCGCAGCCTGTCGCGCAGTTCCCCGCGCCCCCCAAAAGACCGGCCCGCGCCCGAAGCGCCGAGCCCCGCCCCGGCAGGGGCATCGCGCCGGCCTGCGGCCCGCGACGACGACAACTGCCCCCCGGGGCCGGTGGCCCACCGCGCGCCGCACCGCAGCCTGTCGCGCAGTTCCCCGCGCCCCCAAAAGACCGGCCCGCGCCCGAAGCGCCGAGCCCCGCCCCGGCAGGGGCATCGCGCCGGCCGGCGGCCACAACGGGCCCAGGTCCGAGCGCCAAGGCTCGCCCTCGCAGGGCGCGGAGAACGCGCCGCCCGGCGCGAGTGATCAGCGGGCGGCGGTGTCTCCGGAGCTGAGGCGGCCGCGGACGGCGGTCTGCACCTCGGCCTCCTCGGCGGGGTCGGCGGCGAGGCGGCGCAGCTGGGTGAGGACGCGGACATCGCCGGAGGCGGCCCGGTGGGCGGCGAGTTCGCGGGTGGACTCCTCGCAGTCCCAGAGGCACTCGACGGCGAAGCCCGAGCCGAAGCCGGGGTCGGAGGCGGCGAGCGCGCGGGCCGCGGTGCCGCGCAGCTGGGAGGAGGAGGTCTCGCGGTAGACGTGGCGCAGCACCGGGGCGGCGCGGCAGGCGGTGTGCGCCCCGGAGCCGGCGGCGCCGCAGGCCACGTGCCCGTCGGCCAGCCGGCCGACCCCTTCGATGAGCGCGTCGAGCCCATCGGCGTCGGCGCCGCCGGTCTGCACGGTCCTGCGCAGGGCGGCCAGTACCAGGTCGCCGTCGCCGGGTCCGCCGCGGCGGGCGAGCACGCGGGCGGCCGCGGAGCCGAGCGGATCGGTGCGGGCGGCCCACTCGCGGGCGCGGTCGAGCGTCTCCTCGTCGCGCAGCCGTTCGAGGGACTCGACGGCGGCGCGCAGGACCCGCTCGTCGCCGTCTGCCGCGGCGGCCTCGATGAGGTCGAGCCGCTGGGGGTCGCGGCGGTCGGTGAGGTGGCGCAGGGCGGCGGCGCGGGCCGCCGACGGGCCGTGCAGCGCCGCGTCGAGCAGCGCGGGCCGGTCCTCGGGGCCGGCCACCGCGCCGAGGCAGCGGGCGGCGGCCTGGTCGCGTTCGACCGCGGGGTAGCCGCCCAGGCCCTGCTGGGCCCAGTCGAGCACGGCGGCGACGCTCCAGCCGGGGGTGGGCCCCGCGGAGCGCAGCTGGCGCTGCCAGCGGTCGAAGGAGACGCGCTCGGCGGCCTTGCGGACGCGTTCGGCGGTGGCGGGCCGCGCGGGGTCCTCGGCCCACAGCTGCCAGGGCCGCGGTTCGTACGCCTCGCGGACCGCGCGGGCGAGGTCGGCGTCGCCCTCGGCGGTGGCGGGGAAGCGGGCGACGATGTCGGGGCCGAGCGAGCGCAGCCCGTTCTCGTCGTCGCGCACCGCGAGCTCGTCCAGCGCCCATTCCCAGCAGCCGCCGGTCGCGGCGTAGCGGCGCAGCAGGTGCAGGGCGTCGCGGCGGCCGTATCCCGCCAGGTGCCCGAGGACGGACAGGGCGAGGCCGCAGCGGTGCTCGTCGGGCGCGACGAGGTCGTCCGGGTGGAACAGGTGCTGTTCGATCCCGTCGAGCGGGCCTTCCAGATCGGAGTAGAGGCGCGCGTAGTAGAGGGAGCGCGACTCGACCCGCCAGTCGAGGCGGGGGTCGCGCAGCACGCAGTGCTCCAGGGCGGCGAGGGCCTCCGCCCGCGGCGCCGCCAGGGCATGCAGGGGCCCGTCTCCACGTCCTCGCTGGAGGAGGCCGAGAAGGGTGCCGCTGGGCGCTATGTCTGGGTCGAACATGAGGTCAGCATCCGGTGCGGGGGATTCCATGGCAACGGGATTTCCGCTGCCGGTGCCCGGCATCCTTACCGGCCGCCGGACAATCCATGCCTGGCGGGGAGTGGGACGGATCCGTGGGGACGGGCGGCGGAAGCCTACCGGCCCGTGGGCGGGATGTCGCTTCCGGGCGGTACGGGAGGGGTCGGCGCCCTACCCGCCGGCTGTTGGCAGATCCCCACAACAGGCGGCCGCAACCGCTTACCGTGCGACGGCCGGGCCACTCGGTGCCCGTACAAGTGATCGGCCAGGTGGGAGGCCGAAAGACGGCGGGAGCGGCGCGTTTTCGACGGTCGTGCGGCATATGCCAAGAGCACCACCGGATCGGGTATCGCAGAAACCCTTACGGCCCATCGCTCACTGTGCAACAGTCGTTACCGGTCCTTCCCGTCCGCCGCGGCCGCTCCGGCGCCTGCCAGCAGACCTGTTCGGAGTGCGTCATGCCGTCCCCCACGCACGCGGGTCACCCCGCAGCTCAGCCACCGGATCCCGGTGCCGTGGACGCGCTGATCTCCCAGGCGCGTCAGCTCAGGACCCGCGTCGACGCCGTCCTGCGCGACGGCGGCACCCCGGCCGAGGACCCCCGGCAGCGCTGGCAGCGCGCGCTGTGCGACCTGGCCGTGCACCAGCTGGACGACCTGGGCACCCATCTCGGCCAGCTCAAGAGCGGCTTCGAGCTGGACCTCCCGGTCGAGGACCTGCCGGTGGACGTGCCGGCCCGCAGCGAACCGCCGGACGCGGCCGCCATCGGCGCCCTCGGGCGGGCCGGGAGCGCCGAGTGGGACCTGCTCACCGACGAGGTGCAGTGGTCCGACGAGCTGTACCGGATCTTCGGCCGCTCCCCGCTGGACGGCCCGCTGACCCTCGACGAGCTGCCGTCCTGGCTGTTCTCCGAGGACCAGCAGCTGCTCACCGAGTTGGTCACCGGCTGCCTGGTGGACGGGCGGCCGATCGACGGCGAGTTCCGTATCGTGCGCGCGGACACCACGGTCCGCACCGTGCACATGGTCGGCGAGCCGGTGCTCGGCCCCGACGGCGGCACCGTCTCGATGTGGGCGGTCGTGCGCGACGTGAGCGATCTGCGCCGCAGCCAGCGCACCCTGCGCGAGACCCGCGACTCGCTGGAGCGCCAGCGGCAGATCGCACGGACAGAACGGCGGCTGGCGGTCGAGCTGCAGGAGGCCGTGCTGCCCCCGTGGCGCGGCACGCTGCGGTTCCCGCAGGACGGCGGCCCGATCACCATGGACCTGGCGGCGCACTACCTGCCCTCCTCGACCAGCGCGCTGATCGGCGGCGACTGGTACGACGCGATGCAACTGCCGGACGGCGCCTCCTTACTGACCGTGGGCGACCTCACCGGGCACGGCGTGGCCGCCACGTCGGGCATGGCGATGCTGCTGGGCGCGCTGCGCGGGATGGCGGTGGCGGGCCTGCAGCCCGGACCGCTGATGCGCTGGCTGAACGAACTGCTGGACACCTCGCCGCAGCCCGCCCTGGGCAGCGCGCTGTGCTGCCGGTACGACCCGCGCACCCGCCTGCTGCACTGGTCGCAGGCCGGGCACCCCGCCCCCCTGCTGTTCCGCGAAGGGACGGGGCGCGTGCTGGACCGCCCGGACGGCGTGCTGCTCGGCGCGACCTCCGGCGCGCAGTACGCCCAGGCGACCGAACAGCTCGCGGCCGGAGACCTGCTGGTGCTGCACACCGACGGCCTGATCCCGCGCCGTTCGGCCGATGCCGCAGACCCGGAGGTCGCCGAGCGCCAACTGCTCGCGATGGCACCGCTGTTCGCCGGTGCGCGATCCGCCCAGGACTGTCTGCGGATGGTCGCGGAGGAGTTCGGCGTGCCGGACCGCGAGGACGACGCCTGCGTGCTCATCGCCCGGATAGGGTGACCTGCCGGTACCCGCGCGCTCACACCGACAGCCGGCCGCCGCCCGGCTTCCCGGCCCTCCCCCTCTTCTGCGGCAGCGCGCTCTCGATCTCCTGGCGCAGGTCCTGGATGCGGCGGTAGTCGGCGTAGCGGCCGGTGAGCCGGTACATCTCGCGCAGCCGGTCCCAGGTGCGGTGGGAGGACGTCGATCCGATGGTGAGCAGCGCCATCCGGGCGTAGGCGTCGGCCTGTTCGGGGTCATCGGCGATGAAGCAGGCCGACGCGAGGGACAGATAGTCGAAGATCATCGACCGGTCGTGGCCGCCGCTGCGCAGCGCGATCGCCTGCTTGGCGTGGATCTGCGCCAGCGCCGCCGCCGACGGGTCGTAGTCGGCGAGGGTTCGGTAGGCCAGCGCCTCCATGCCGTGCAGGTCGGCCTCGTCGAAGTTCTGCATCCAGTTGGGCGCCGCACCGCCCTCGCCCGCGGAGACGAAGAGCTCCTCGGCCTCGCCGAGCGTCCTGCGCATGGCCTGGCCGTGGCCCATGGACGCCTGCGCCCAGGCCTCGATGGTGTGCAGCATGGCCCGGGTGCGGGGCAGCGCGGCCTCGCCGGAGCCGGACTTGGCGAGCTTCATCAGGTCCAGCGCCTCGTCGGGCCGGCCCAGGTGCACCATCTGCCGGGCCGCCCTGGACAGCGCCTCGCCGGCCCGCGGCCGGTCGCCGCCCTCACGCGCCGCGTGCGCGGCGATGACGAAGTACTTCTGTGCGGTGGGTTCCAGGCCCACGTCGTGCGACATCCACCCGGCGAGCACGGCGAGGTTGGCCGCCACGCCCCACAACCTCCGCTGCAGATGCGGCGGATGGCGGTAGGAGAGCATGCCGCCCACCTCGTTGAGCTGGCCGACCACCGCCTTGCGCTGGAGGCCGCCGCCGCGGGAGGCGTCCCAGGCGCGGAAGACCTCCACGGAGCGTTCCAGTGACTCGATCTCCTGGGAGCCGATCGGGGCGGCTTCGTAGCGGTCGTAGGCGGCGGGGTCGGCGTGCAGGGGGTCGTCGAACACGGGGGCGTCGGCTGCGAGGGCCGGGTCGGTGTGCAGCCAGTCGTGCATGGCGGAGCTGAGTACGGTGCCGGAGGCGAGCGCGGCGCCCGCGCCCACCAGACCGCGTCGGTTGAGCATGAGGTCCATTCCCGTGAATTCGGTGAGGACCTCGGCAGTTCGCTCCGGTGGCCACGGCAGGCCGTCTCCGGTCTGTCTCTTCCCCGTCTGCCGGCGCCGGTCGAACCCGAGATCCTCGATGGTCACGACACGGCCGAGACGCTCGGTGAACAGCGCCGCCAACACCTTCGGCACGGGTTCGCGCGGCGACTCACCGGTGTCGATCCATCGGCGGACCCGCGAGGTGTCGGTCGCCAGCTGCGGGTGGCCCATGGCCGCCGCCTGCCGGTTGACCAGCCGTGCGAGTTCGCCTTTGGACCAGCCGGTCAGGCCGAACAGGTCCGCGAGTCGGGTGTTGGCTTCGTTGCCCACGTCAAGCCCCCAGGTTCCTCGGCGCAGTTGACAGTAATCCCCTCGACAATCGCCCGCGACTATTCGCCATGGTTCGCCAGGGTTCGCCAGATGGTCTGCCACCCGCGCGGGGGTGTCAGGTAGGAACGCGCCACCCCGTCCAGGCGCCGCATTCCCCAGGGTGCGGTGGCCGGGCCGGGGGCGGCGCGCCGTCAGTCCGCAAGGCACACGAAGGGAATTGCTTCCTCCATGTATCCGGCATCGTCCTCCGTGTCCGCCCCGACCCGCCCCGTGTTCCCCACTGTCGCGGAAGCGGGCCTCCGGCAGCCTCCCCGTCGGACGGCGACCGCCGTGCGACGGGGTCTGGCCACCGGCTCCCATCCGCTCAGCGGGAGACTCGACTTGACCGGGCCGCAGCAGGCACAGCTTCGCACCGCGGTCGCCGCGGTGCAGCGGATCTGCCCCGAGTTCGTCCCCGCCCAACTGCTGCGCCGCGGCGGCCGCACCGCGCTGCTGATCGGCACCTCCGGGCGGGCCCCGGCGGTGGCCAAGTGCCTGCTCGACCACTCGCCCGCGTGGACGGAACGTTTCCGCCAGGAAATAGCGGCCTACCGCACCTTCGTCCGCCACCGCCCGCCGGTGCGGGTGCCGCGGCTGATCGCGGCGGACCCGGAGAGCTGCGTGCTGGTGATGGAGCGGATGCCGGGACGGGTGGTGACCCCGCAGCGCCATCCGCTGCAGACGCCCACCCGCGGCGACGTCCGCGCGGCCCTGTCGGCGTACTCGCGGATCAACATGTGGCGGCCGCCGGCCGGCGCCTTCGACGCGCCGATCGACTACCCGATGCGCATCGCCCGCTACCACGAACTGGGCCTGCTGACCGACCGCGACACCGGCGACCTGCACAAGCTGCTGCACGGACTGGCGCACGCCCAGGGCCAGTTCTGCCACGGGGACGCGCTGCTGTCCAACGTGCTGCTGTCGCCGGCCGGTCCCTCGCTCGTCGACTGGGAGCACGCCGGCTGGTACCTGCCCGGCTACGACCTGGCGGTGCTGTGGTCGGTGCTCGGCGACGACCCGGCCTCACGCCGGCAGATCAGCCAGCAGGCGCAGGCCCCGGGCCCGGACGCCAGGGACGCCTTCCTGGTCAACCTGATGCTGGTGCTCACCCGGGAGATCCGCACGTACGAGACCGCGGTCCAGCGCACGATGCGCGCGCAGGGCCCTGCCGGGCCCGGCGCCGCGGAGGTGGGCGAGGAGCAGCGGCTGCTGCTGCGCCGGCTGCACGACGACTGCGGGCTCGCCCGCCGGGCGGTACGCGCCGCGGTCGGCACCCGCTGACCGCCCGCGCGCACCCGCCCCCGGCCGCCCCCGGCCCGCACCCGCCCGCCCCCGGCCCGCACCCGCTCGCGCGCCCGCGTGCGCCCGCACCGCCCGCCGGGCCGGAGGAATTCGCCGGCTGCGCGACCTCACCCCAGTGGTCCACACCACTGACGCGGTCCAGGTCGGCGCGCCGGGCCGGGGAAACTTCACCGCACCGGCCCTGACGTGCGAAGACGGTCTCGTATACGAGGAGCTGACGGGTGGTTGACGGATGATTCGCCAGCCGATACCTCTGTGGTGCCGATCGATCGGCACCACCTGGAGGAGGCCGCTGTGCAAGGATCCGCTCCCCCGTCCGGCAGACGCGCAGGACGCCGCCTGTCCCGTACGGTGACAGCCGTGGCCGCCGCCGCCGCGCTGCTGCCGGTGTTCGGCACCGCGCACGCCGCGGAGCCCGCGCAGAACGACACGGCGAGCCCGCTGCAGCAGGCGTTCGACGCGGCGGCGCAGCAGTACCGGGTACCGCAGAGCGTGCTGCTCGGCGTCTCCTACATGGAGTCGCGCTGGGACGCCCACCAGGGCGTGCCCAGCGTCACCGGCGGCTACGGCCCGATGCACCTCACCGACGCACGGGCCGCGCTCGAGCAGTTCCCCCAGCAGGGTCTCGGCGACGGCGGCGACGACGGGCGCGGCGACGACTCGCGCCCGCTGATCACCCACCAGACCGCGCAGGCGCCCGACGTGGCGGCGCTGCCCGCCGACCTGACCACCCTGGACCGGGCCGCCGCGCTGACCGGCCGCTCCGCGGACGCGCTGCGCGAGGACCCGGCGGTGAACGTCGAGGGCGGCGCGGCGCTGCTCGCGGACACCCAGAAGTCCCTGGGCGAGCCGCTGAGTTCGGACCCGGCGGACTGGTACGCGGCCGTCGCGCGCTACTCCGGCGCCGACGACCGGGCGACGGCCGCGTCCTTCGCCGACGACGTCTTCGACGTGCTGAAGCAGGGCCAGACGCGCACCACCGACAGCGGGCAGCGGATCGTGCTGGCGGCCGACCCTTCGCTGGTCCCCGCGACCGGCCAGGCGCAGCGTGTCGGCCTTCCCGCGGCCAACGCGGCGGGCACCGAGTGCCCGCCGGGCCTCGGCTGCGAGTGGGTGCCGGCGCCGTACCAGGACATCGGAGGCGGTGACTACGGCAACTACGACAAGGCCGACCGGCCGGCCTCGCAGAAGATCGACACGATCGTCATCCACGACACCGAGGGCTACTGGGACACGGCGATGCAGCTGGTCCAGGACCCGACGTACCTGGCCTGGCACTACACCGTCCGCTCCTCCGACGGGCATGTCGCGCAGCACGTGAAGACGCAGGACGTCGGCTGGCACGCGGGCAACTGGTACACCAACGCCAAGTCCATCGGCATCGAGCACGAGGGCTTCCTGATCGATCCGGGCACCTGGTACACCGAGGCGATGTACCGCTCCTCGGCGCGGCTGGTGCGCTACCTCGCGGCGAAGTACGGCATCCCGCTGGACCGGCAGCACATCCTGGGCCACGACAACGTGCCGGGGCCGACCGCCTCGTACATCCCGGGCATGCACACCGACCCGGGCCCGTACTGGGACTGGGCGCACTACATGCAGCTGCTGGGCGCGCCCATCCACGCCACCGCGGGCGCCTGGGGCGGCGTGGTGACGATCGACCCGGACTTCGAGGCCAACCAGCCGCTCTACACCGGCTGCGTCAAGGCGGGCGACACCTGCCCGGCCTACGGCTCCGAGGCGGTCCGGCTGTACTCCGCGCCGAGCCTGGACGCACCGCTGGTCAAGGACGTCGGCCTGCACGGCGCGACCGGGACCAGCACCACCGGCGTCAACGACATGGGCGCGCGCGCCTCCACCGGCCAGCAGTACGCGGTGGCCGGCCGGCAGGGCGACTGGACGGCGATCTGGTACCTCGGCCAGGAGGCGTGGTTCCTGAACCCGAAGACGCAGCCGACCGCAGTCGACTCGCTGGGCCTGGTGGTCACCCCGAAGAAGGGGCTCGCCTCCATCCCGGTCTACGGCCGCGCCTACCCGGAGGCCGCCGCGTACCCGGCGGGCGTGCCGGTGCAGGGGCTCTTCCCGATGCCCTACACCATCCCGGCCGGGCAGCGGTACGTGGTCGGCAACGTGGTGCACGGCGAGTACTACTACGCGGTGACCTTCGACACCGCGGCGAGCCACCAGGTGGTCCGCGGCAAGAACGTCTACTACGAGATCCAGCTCGGCCACCGGGTGGAGTACGTCAGCGCCGACGACGTGACGCTGCTCCCGTCGGTGCTGGGCGCCCCGCACTGAGCCACCCGGCCCCGGCGGGACCCGCCGCGGCCGCAGGGGCGCCACCGGATCGCTCCGGTGGCGCCCCTCCGCGCAGCGCGCCTTGGCCCGGCGCGCCTCGGCCCGGCCTGCCTCCGGCCGGGGCCCGGCTCCGGCTCAGCCCGCCTGGAACATCTCCGCGGGCAGCGGCTTGAGCAGCTGGTAGAGGTCGTCGGTGATCGGCCGGTCCCAGGTGGCGATGGTGACCTGCACGCCGTCGCTCCGCTCGAACTGCGCGCAGGCCACGCGCGCCTCGGAGATCTTGATCCGGCGGACGATCAGCAGGCTGTCGCCGTGCATGACCGGGGTGTCCTCGGACTTGGTGACCTCGGCCGGCTCGTCGTTGCCGAGCGCCGCGAGCAGCTGGGCCACCTCGAAGGGCACCTGGCCCTCCTCCAGCTCGCGTGCGGGCGAGCCCTCCGGCAGGTTGCCGATCAGCATCGCGGGGCCGCGGCCGCCGAACAGGTCGTACCGCAGGTAGATCCCCTGGCAGCTGCCGTCGGGTCCGGGCAGCAGGCCCGCCCCGAGGTCGCCGGGCCAGTCCCCGGGGTCCATCGCGAGGACGTCGAAGTCCGGCCCGGTGGGCGTGGCTGCGCTACGGCGGCGGAGGAAGGACATGCCGCCATCGTACGGGTCCGCACCGCCCACCGGGAGCCGGGCGCACGCCCGTCCGGGGGCGGCCGCGCACCGCCCGGGGCCGGGCCCACGGCCCGTCTTCCCCGGGGGCGGCCGGCCGCGAGCGGCGGCGGGTGCGGTGGATCGCGAGGCGCAGGGTCGTCCTCGTACCGGGTCGCACTCGGACCGGTCAGACGACGCAGCGAGGTGCCGTGCCAGGCGCCGGGAGCCCCCCTTTGAGGACGGGCGCTAGGTGCCGCCCCGGGTGGCGGGCTCGGGCGGGTGCACGGCGGGCGCCGGGATCAGCGCCAGCTCGCTGCGGGCGCGGGCGGCGAGTCCGTCGGCGCCGCAGTCCAGCGCGCCGGCAAGGCCCCGGCGCAGCCGGTCCGCGGCCGCGGCGTGCGCCCCTTCGCCGCGCAGCGCGGCGCCGTGCGCGACCAGGGCGACGGCCAGCTCGTGCGCCGAGGGCGAGCCGGTCAGCCGGTCGACGGCCTCGGCGAGCAGCGTCCGGCCCTCCTCGCCGCCGACGACCTGGGCGGCGATCCGCAGCGTCCGCCCGGTCGCGGAGTCCGCGCCGAACTGGCGCGCCCTGGCCACCGCCTCCAGCGCGGTGGCGCGGGCCCGTTCGGGTGCGTCGTACGCCTCGGCGAGCGCGAGGTGCGGCTGCCAGGGGCACCAGGCGGGGTTGCGCATCCCGCGGGGGTCGAGCCGCCGGCCCACCGCGGCCAGCTCGGCGGCCGCCTCCCGGTGCAGGCCGCGGGCGAGCAGCAGCTCGCCGTGCACGGCCTGCGCGTCGGGGAAGGTCACCGCGGCGGGGAACGGCGCCTGGAAGGCGTACTCGGCGGCCAGCGCGGTGGCCTCCTCGGTCCGCCCGCGGGCCAGCAGGATCTCGATCAGCACCGCCACCGAGTACCACTGCACGGGGGTGCCGCGGCCGACCCGCTCGGCCAGCCGCAGGCCGTCCCTCGTCAGCGACTCGGCCTCGACGAGCCGTCCCTGGCGGAAGCGCACGTAGCCGAGCAGCAGGTAGCCGAAGGACAGGTGGGCGCCGCGCCAGCCCTGCCGCTCGAAGTCGGCGATCCCGGTGGCGAAGAGGTCCTCGGCGCGGTCCGGGCGGTCCGCGTAGACGTAGACCATCGCGACCAGGACCGGCACCTCGAAGCCGCGGTTCTCGTCGGCCCACGGCAGGCCGCCGTCCAGCGCGCGGCCCGCGTGCCGCAGCGCCGTCTCGGTGGGCTCACCGCGCAGCACCGCGTCCCAGGCGCGCAGGCCGATGATGTACCGCTCGGTGAGGTCGCGGCCGGTGAGCCGGTCGGCCAGCCGGGCGAGCCGGCGCGAGCGGCTCGGCGAGTCCGGCTCGTCGGCCCGGAAGGCGTCCCACATGAACTGCTCGGCCTGCATCCGCAGCCGGGTGCGGGCGACCGTGGCGGTACGGGCCGCGTGCCCGACGACCTCGGCCGCCTCGCTCAGCCGGTCGCTGTGCGCGAGGGACTGCGACAGCCGGAAGACGATGCCGTCGCGCAGCGCGGGGTCGTCGATCGGCTCCTCGAGGGCGGCGCGCAGGTGGTTGACGGTGATGGTGGGTTCGAGCAGCTGCGAGGAGCACCCCAACTCGTACAGCACGGCGGCGCGTTCGTCCGCGGGCGGCGGTTCGCGCAGCGCCCTCGCCAGCTGGCTGCGGGCCGCCTCGGGGGCACCGGCCCGCAGCATCTCCCCGGCGGCGGAGCGCAGTTGGTGGACCACCCAGGGGTCGCCCTCGGGGTGGGTCTCCAGCAGGTGGCGGGCCGCGGCGGCCGGACCGAGCCCCTCGTCGACCACCGACCAGGCGGCCTTGCCGTGCAGGGCGACCCGCACCGCGTCGGGGATGGCCCGGTAGACGGCGGTGGCGATCAGCGGGTGGACGAACTCCAGCGTCCTGCTGCCGGTCAGGATGCGGGCCTCCCGCAGCCGGTCGGCGCAGTCGGCCGCCTCCTCCCGGCCGAGGCCCGCGACGGCCGCGGCCAGCGCGGGCTGGATCTCCGTGCCGAGCACCGCGGCGGCCCAGGCCAGCCGCACGGTGGAGGGGCCGAGCCGCTCCAGCCGGTTGATCAGGCCCCGGCCCTTCGCGGCGGCCGCGAGGTCGCGCAGCAGATGGATGCTGGAACCGTCGGGGCGCAGCCCGCGGTCGCGGACCTTGGCGGTCAGCTCGACCGCCTCGAACGGGTTGCCCGCGGTGACCGCCCAGCACTCGCGGCAGAAGGCGTCGTCGGCGTGCGGGCCGACGGAGGCCCGCACCAGCTGCCCGATGGCGTCGGCGGTGAGCGGTTCGAGGCCGACCGGCCGGTGCCCGGCGCGGCCCGGCAGCCCGCGGAACGCCTCGGCGCCCGGAGGGAGTTCGTCCGGGCGGTAGGCGACCACGATGAGCAGGGCGAGTTCGTCGGCGCGCGGCGCGAAGGCGGCCAGCCAGTTCAGCGACTGCGGGTCCGCCCAGTGCGCGTCGTCCAGGACCAGGACGACGGGGGCGAGTTGGACCGCGAGGTGGGTGAGCACCCAGTCGAGGCCGTCGCGCAGGCCCTGCGGGTCGGGCGAGGCGCCATCGGCGGTGCACAGTCCCAGGGCGGGGCCGACGATGCCGTACCAACTCCCCAGCGTGGCGCGGATCTCCGCGTCGGGGACGCCGGCCAGCCGCGGCTGGAGCAGCTGCCGGGCGACGTGGAAGGCGACCTGCTGCTCCTGGTCGCCGCCGCGGGCGGACAGGACGGTGCAGCCGCGCTCCGCGGCGCGCTGGCGTACTTCGGCGAGGAGTGTCGTCTTGCCGAGTCCGGCCGGACCGGCGAACGCCAGCAGCCCGCCGCGGCCGCGGGACAGGGCGTCCAGCGCCTCGCCTGCGGCGGCGAGTTGGGCCTCGCGTTCCAGCAGCTCACGCTGCGGCATGGTGCACCCCCTGGCCACGTTGGCCTGCTGAGGGGTCACAGCGTACGCCGACGGATGCGCTGTGTGAGGAGGAACGACCGTGCCGGTTCCGCCCCTGGCAGGAGGCGTTACCGGCACGGCGTCCCGTGGTCGGCCCGACCGGACCCTCCCACGTGCGCGCCCGCCCGGCCAGCCCCGCTCCCGTCACCACGCCCCCGTGCGCCCCACGTGCGCCCCGTAACCCGCCGTAACCCGCCGCTCTCGCCTCCGGGGTGCTCCGAGCCCCCGCCGTCGCGCTCAGCGGGAATCGGTCGCGGCCCGCTTGCGGGCGTGATGGCGGGCGACCCGCGCCCGGTTCCCGCACGACGGCTTGCACCACTCCTGTCGCGGGTGCTCCTGCACGAAATACCGCACGCAGCGCGGCGCCGGGCAGGCCCGCAGCCGGGCCCGGTCCGGCCCGGCGAGGAACGTGATCGCGGCCCTGGCGAGCGCGGCGGCGAGCAGCTCCGCGTCCGGGCCGACGGCGTCCGGGCGCGCGGCGGGTGAGGCGTCAGGGGCCGCCGCCGCGTCCGGGCGCTCCGCGTACGGAGCGGCCTCGTAGTGCGCGCGGGGCGCGGCGTCCTGCGGCCAGGTGAGGTGGGGGACGACGGGCACGCGGGCCGCGGCGGCGTTGAGCCGGCGCAGGGCGGTGTCCGGGTCGGGCAGCCGGGTGGCGTCGGCGCGGCTCGGCGGCGCGGGGCGCACCGCGCGGGCGAAGAGCGCGCGCACGGCGGTGCGCACCTCCACGACGGCGGCCACGCTCCGTTCGTCGCAGGCGAGTCCGGCCGGCAGGGCGAGCCGCCGCAGGCGCTCGCGCACCCAGCGGTCGAGCCCGGCGGGGTCCGCGAGGTCGTCGGCGACCCCGCCGTTCCCGTCGTGCCGGATGGTCACCGCGAGTTCCAGCGCGAGATGATCAGCTTCCATTGGCTAATGCTATCGTCAGCGAACACCATTAACACCAAGGGGGTACCCGTGTCCGACCTCCGCGAACTGCTGCGCGGAATCGAGGTGTTCTCGGGCGAGCTGCCGGAGTTCGACCTCACGGAACTGCCGGCCGACCCGCACGAGCTCTTCATCGACTGGCTGCTCGGCGCCGTACGGGAGGGAATCCGCGAGCCGCACGCGATGACGCTGTCGACCGTGGACCCCGAGGGCGACCCCGACGCCCGGGTCCTGATCCTCAAGAACATCTCGGCCGAGGGCTGGGAGTTCGCCTCCGACGGGCGCAGCCGCAAGGGCCGCGACCTGGCCGGCCGCCCGGCCGCCGCGCTGACCTTCTACTGGCCGGAGCAGGCCCGGCAGGTGCGGGTGCGCGGCGCGGTCGCGCCCGCCACCGCCCAGGACTCCGCGGCCGACTTCCTGGCCCGCACCGCCACCGCACGGGCCGAGGCCCTGCTCGGCCGGCAGAGCACCCCGCTCGGCGGATTCGCCGAGCGCGAGGCCGCGGTGCGCGCGACAGCCGCCCGCATCGAGGACGACCCGGGCCTGGTCTCACCCGACTGGACCCTGTACGTACTGCGGCCGCACCGCGTGGAGTTCTGGCAGGGCCGCGAGGACCGCTCGCACACCCGCGTCGCCTACACGCGCGGCGCCGGCGCCTGGGAGCGGGGGCTGCTGTGGCCGTGACGACGCCGGCCCCGGCCGCGCTCCAGGCGGCCCTCACCGCCGGGCAGGAACGGCTGCGCGAGCTGCTGCCCCGCCTCACCGAGGAGGCGGTGCGGGCCCCGAGCGCGCTGCCCGGCTGGAGCCGCGGGCATGTGCTGACGCACCTGGAGGGCGTCGGCCTCGCCCTGGCCCGGCAGGCGCGGTACGCCCTGCGCGGCCGGCAGATCGAGGTGTACGACGGCGGCCGCCCCGCGCGCGACGCGGCGATCGCGGCAGGCCACGGGCGCAGCGCCACCGTACTGGCGCAGGCGCTCTCCGCGGCGCTCGACGAGGTCGCGGCGTCCTGGTCCGCGGTCACCGCGGACGACTGGGCGCGGCCGGTGCGCTACCGCGACGGCACACTGCTGGACGCCGGCCTGGCCTGGTGGCGGGAGGTGGAGATCCATACGACGGACGCGCTGCTCGGCCCGTCGACCGCGGACTGGCCGCCCGCCTTCAGCGGCTACCTGGTGGAGTACCTGGCGCCCCGGGTCCCGGCGGGAGTCCGGTTGACCTTCGACGCCGACGACGGCCCGTACCACTGGACGGTCGGCGAGGGCAGGGAGCTGGCCGTGAAGGGCCGGCTCACCGATCTCGCCGCCTGGCTGGCGGGCCGCCGTCCGGCCCGCGCGCTCGCCGGCGATCCGCTGCCCACGCTCACCGACTGGCCCTGAGCGCGCGCCGGCGGGGCGGGTCCGGCGGCGCCTCGGCGTCCTGCCCGGATCCGCCCCGGCGGGCGATCCCCCAGCGCTCCGGCCGGAGCACTAGGTCAGATCGAACTCGCCGTCCCGCGCGCCGAGTACGAAGGCACGCCACTCGGCGGGGGTGAAGATGAGCGCGGGACCGTCCGGACTGCGTCCGTCCCGCATGGCGATGTACCCCTCGACGAACGCGATCTGCACGTCGCCGGTCCCCTGGCTGCTGGAGAGCCACTCCGCGTCCGTCAGGTCGACCTGCGGCTTCTTTCCGTTGGTCAACGGCTGCCCGACAGTGCTTTCGGCCACGTCCGTTCTCCTCCCACGTCGGCGTCCGCGCCCAGACTATCGGCCGCGGCACCGCCGGGCGCAAGATGGCAGAACCCGCCCCGCACACCGCCTTTTCGGGTAAAGAGGTCCTCCGCCGCGGCGCCCGTGCCGCCTTCCGTCCCGGCCCCGCGCCTCGGCCCCCGCCCCGGCCTGCCGTCCCGTCTGGATTCTGTACCTACTGGTATGTACACTCGCTGCCATGGACACCGCCGAACGCCTCATCGAGAGCGCACAGCAACTCCTGTGGGAGCGCGGCTACGTCGGCACCAGCCCCAAGGCCATCCAGCAGCGGGCGGGCGCCGGCCAGGGCAGCATGTACCACCACTTCCGCGGCAAACCGGACCTCGCCGAGGCCGCCATGCGCCGCAGCGCGGCCCAGTTGCGGGCCCAGGCCGAGGCGGTCCTGGCCGTCGGCGACTCCGCCACGGCACGGCTGGGCGGATACCTCGAACGCGAGCGCGATCCGCTGCGCGGCTGCCGGGTCGGCCGGATGGCCATGGACCCGGACGTCATCGCCAGCGACGAGCTGCGCCGGCCGGTCGAGGAGACGTTCGCCTGGCTGCGGGACCGCCTCGCCGAGATCGTCGCGGAGGGCGTCGCCGCCGGCGAACTGCGCGCCGGGCTCGACCCGTCGGACACCGCGGCCGCCATCGCCGCGGTGGTGCAGGGCGGTTACGTGCTGGCCCGGGCGGCCGGCTCCCGGGAACCGTTCGACGCGGCGGTACGCGGCGCGGTCGCGCTGCTGGCCGCCGCGCGCGCCTGACGCCCGGCGACCGCACCCCCGCCCCCGACGCCCCTTCGACGACCGCGACTTCGGCTCCCCCGAACCCGAACCCGCCGCTGCACCCGAGGAGTCCGCACGTGCACGCCATGAACTACCGCATCACCCTGCCCGCCGACTACGACATGGGGATCATCAGGGAGCGGGTCAGGACCCGCGGCCACCTCCTCGACGCGTACCCGGGGCTCGGCTTCAAGGCGTACCTGGTCCGCGAGCGCGGCACCGCGGGCTCACCGGTGAACCAGTACGCGCCCTTCTATCTGTGGAACACGCCTCAGGGCATGAACTCCTTCCTCTGGGGGGCCGGATTCCAGGGCCTGGTGGACGACTTCGGCCGCCCCGCCGTCGAGCACTGGACCGGGATCGCCTTCGAGCGCGGCCCGGCGGTGGCCGCCGCGCCGCGACAGGCGACGCGCGCGGCCCGCCGCCTTGCGGACACCGAGAACCCGGCGACCGCGGTCGGGCACGCGGTCGGGGAACTGCCGGAGGCGGCCGCCCGGCCGGGCGTGCACAGCTCGGCGCTGGCGATCGACCCGCGCACCTGGGAGCTCGTGTGCTTCACGCTGTGGGAGGACGAGGCCCCTGACGAACCGGGCGCGGAGCGCAGCAGTGTGCTGCACCTGTCCCGGCCCGGTCTGGACGCCATCGACGGCGGGCGGCAGTGGTGAGCGCCCGCCCGACGCCCGGCCCCGACCCCGACCCCGGCCTCCAGGCGGCCATGGTGAGGGCGCCGCTGGATCGTGACGCCGGCTACCGGCTGCTGGCGGAACTGGCCGGTCCCGCCACCGTCGAAGGCACCCTCACCGGGCTGGACGCCCTCGCGCCCGGCTTCCCCGACTGGATCGTGACCGCGCTCTTCGGCGGCACCTACCAGCGCGAGGGACTGGCGCTGCGCGACCGGCAGATCGCCACCCTCGCGGCGCTCACCGCGCTCGGCGGTGTGGAGCCCCAACTCGACGACCACGTGCGCAACAGCCTGCGCATCGGCGTCGAACCCCGGGAGATCACCGAGGTGATGGTGCACCTCGCGCCGTACGTCGGCGTGCCGAAGGCGCTGGCCGGCCTGCGGGTGGCCGCGGCCGTGTTCCGCGACGTGACGCCGTCGGCGTCGGCGGGCGTAGACGGCGCGGACGGCGCGTCCGAGGCCGCCGACGACGGGGACGCGGAAGCCGGCCCGGCGGCGGGCGGCGCCCGATGAGCGCGATCCGCACCGTCCTCGGGGACATCGCGCCGGACGCCCTCGGTGCGACCGACGCCCACGACCACCTCTTCTTCGCGGCGCCCGCGCTCGCCGGGCAGGAGCTGGACGATCCGGCGGCGGCCGAGGCCGAGTTGGCCGCCTACCGCGCCGCGGGCGGGACGGCGGTCGCGCAGTGGACGCCGTTCGGCCTCGGGCGGCGGGCCGCCGAACTCCCCGCCGTCTCCCGGGCGGCCGGGGTGCACGTGGTGGCCGCGACCGGGCTGCACCAGGCGGCGCACTACGACCCGGCGCTGGTGCGGGGGCTGCACGCACGCGGGCTCGGCGGGTTCTTCACCGCCGAGCTGACCGAGGGCATGGTCGAGGGCGACGATCCGGACGGGCCGCGCGGGCCGGCGCGGGCCGGCATGATCAAGGTCGCCGGGATGTTCCACGGCCTGGACGACCACTGCCGCCGGGTGATGGCGGCCGCCGCCGAGGCGCACCACGCGACCGGCGCGCCGATCGGCGTGCACCACGAGGCCGGCACCGCGGCCCCGGACGTCCTGGCGCTGCTGCACGGCGAGTGGGGCGTGCCGGTGACGTCTCTCCTGCTCGGCCATCTGAACCGCTTCCCCGATCCGGGTCTGCTCCGCGAACTGGCCGCGTCCGGAGCCTTCCTGGCGTTCGACGGGCCGTCCAGGGCCCACCACGCCACCGACTGGCGGCTGGTGGACTGCCTCACGGAGCTCGCGGCGGCCGGCCACCTCCGGCAACTGCTGCTGGGCGGGGACACCGTGGTCGCCGCGGCCCGGTCGGTGACCGGCGACGGGCCCGGCCTGCCCCATCTGCCGCGGGTGCTGCGTCCCCGGCTGGCACGGGCGCTCGGCGAGGAGGCGGCGCGGGCGGTGTTCGTCGACAATCCGGCGCGCGCGTTCGCGGTGGACTGGCGCGGTGGCACGCCGTACGGACGGCGATGAGCCGTCGCGGTCAGGACGGCAGGGCCAGTTCGGTGACGACGGCGGCGTGGTCGGACGCCCACACGCCGTCCACGGCGGTGTCCGCGGCGCGGCGGGTGAGGCGCACCCGGCCGCGGCCGCCTTCGCCCGGCGGGCCGACCAGGATGTGGTCGATGCAGCTGGGCCGCGATCCGAAGCCGGCCGCGTCGCGGTGGGCCATGTCCCAAGTGCCCTGCGGCAGCGCGGGATCGGCGAACCGCCAGCCGTCGAGCAGCACGAGGCCGGGGGCCGCGGGCGCGGTCTTGTAGCCGCACAGCAGCCGCATCTCGTCGAAGTCCGGCTCCGCGTTGAAGTCGCCGGTCACCACCGGCGGATGGGCGTGGCCCGCACTGCGCTCCCCTACGAAGGCGGCCAGCGCGCTGACCTGCGCGCAGCGGACGGCGGACTCGTCCAGGCCCGAGTTGAGGTGGGTGGTGAAGAACGGCAGCGGGCCGCCCGGCGTGTCGATCAGCGCGTGCAGCGCGGTCTTCCCGTCGTCGGGAAAGTCGCCTGCGGGCAGCCGCAGTTCCGCCGTCTCCAGCAGCGGGTGGCGGCTGAGCACCGCGATGCCGACGTCGACGCTCGTGTCACCGCCGTTGCGCCCGTGCCAGCGGTCCTGCACCGGCGAGCGCGACCACGTCCAGTGCATGCCCAGCTCTGCGGCCAGCCATCGCGCCATGTTCTCGCCGCCCGGCGCCGCGCTCCCCCACACCTCCTGGAGGCCCAGGACGTCCGGGCGCTCCCGGCGGAGCGTGTGCAGCACGGCGGTGCGACGCCGCTCCCACGGTCCGAACCGCCACCACAGGTTCCAGGTCATCACCCGCAGTGTGTCGCTGCCGATATCCACTCGCCGACGCCCCTCTTCCGCTCTACCGTGGCGCAGTGCCCACCCACGTGATCATTCTGAACGGCGGTTCCAGCGCGGGGAAGAGCAGGCTCGCGCGCTGCCTTCAGGACGTGCTGGTCCGCGAATGGCTGACCTTCGGCGCCGACACCCTGGTCGAGGCGCTGCCGGCCCGGCTGCGCTCCTCGGCCGGCGGGATCGGCTTCGCGCCGGGCGGCGAGGTCGCCACCGGCGACGCCTTCCAGCGGATGGACGTCGCCTGGTCCGTGGGCGTCGCGGCGATCGCCCGTGCGGGCGTGCCGGTGATCGTCGACGAGGTCTTCCTCGGTGGCCCGGCCTCCCAGGCCCGCTGGCGGGCCGCGCTCACCGGCCTCGCCACCCTCTGGGTGGGCGTCCGCTGCGACCCCGACGTGGCCGCGGCGCGCGAGGCCGCCCGCGGCGACCGGCCCACGGGCATGGCCCGCACCCAGGCCGCCGCGGTGCACCGCGGCGTCCTCTACGACGTCGAGGTCGACACCACCCACACCGACGCAGCGGGCTGCGCCCGCACGATCGCGACCCACGTGATCGACTGACCCCCCGGCGCGCCCACCGCGCCTCGGGGGGCTGCCCCGTCTCCCAGTCCCGTCGCCACGAACCCCGCGGAACGCCTGCCGCGCCGGGCCCTCACATCCGGCACGACCGGAACACCACCCGGGCTCACGCAGCGTCGCCCCACACCCCGCGGACGCGGCCACCCGGAGGAGTCTGGCCCTCCCCACGCGGCGGCCCGCCCGCCAGGCGCGGCCACCCGGAAGGGGCCGGCCCGCCAAGCGCACGGCGCGGCCCGCGCCGGCGGGCACCCGCAGGGCGCAGCCCTCGCGGCCCACGGACGCGGCCCGCGTCCACCGTTTCGACGCGGCGTCAGCCGCGCGGCGTGCGGATCAGCAGGCGGGTGGGCAGGACGACGTCGCGCGGCGGCGCGGACTCGCCGTCGATGCGGGAGAAGAGCAGGTCGGCGGCGGTCGCGCCGAGGGCGTGGGGGTCCTGGCTGACGACGGTGAGCGGGGGGTCGAGCCGGTCGGCGAGCGGCAGGTCGTCGAAGCCGACGACGGCGACAGGGCGGGGGCGCGGCGGGGCGTCCAGGACGCCGAGGGTGATGAGGTCGTTGCTGGTGAAGAGCGCGGTCGGCGGCTCGGGCAGCGCCCACAGGCGCTCCAGCGCGGCGTGCGTCTCGCCGTGCGACCGCAGCCCGTGCCGGACCAGCGCCGGATCGGCGGGGACGCCGCGCTCGGCGAGCGCGTCGAGATAGCCCGCGTGGCGCTCCGCCTGGGTCCAGATGTCGTAGCGGTCGCCGAGGCAGGCGATCCGGGTGTGGCCGCGGTCCAGCAGGTGGGCGACGGCGCGGCGGGCGCCGGCCCGGTTGTCGACGGTGACGGTGTCGACGGCCAGGCCGCGGGCCGGCCGGTCGACGCACACCACGCGCGTGCCGCGCTGCATGGGCTGCCGCAGGAATCCGTGGCCGCCGATCGTCGGCACCAGGATCAGGCCGTCGACCCGGCGGGCGGTGAACGCCGCGATCACCTCGCGCTCGCGGCGCGGGTCGTCGTTGGTGCTGCCGACCAGCACCACGTAGCCGCGGCGGTGCGCCTGGTCCTCGACCGACCGGGCCATCAGCGCGTAGAAGGGGTTGGCCAGGTCGTCGACGACCAGGCCGATGGCCGAGGTGCCGAGGTTCTTCTGGCGCAGGCTGCGGGCGTTGTCGTTGCGCTGGTAGCCGAGTTCGCGTACCGCGCGCGCGACCCGGGCGGCGGTGCCGGGGGCGACTCCGGCCTCACCGGCGACGACCCGGGAGACCGTCATCGGGCTGACCCCGGCCGCGCGGGCCACGTCCTTCATCGTCGGGCGCTCCACGGGCCTCCCTGTCGTCGCCGGTCGACGGTCGCCGCGTCCACCGTGGCGACAGCCTCGCACAGACGCGGGGCGCGCAGGCACCCGCGGCGCCTCGCGCGCACACCCCGCGCCAACGTCGCGTGCCGCCGCCCCACCGGTCGCCTCCCGACCCCTTGACACCACGTCAGGTACACATCAAGAATGCGATTCCGCTTGGTAACGTTCACATTGCTTCGAGCCGCTCCTGCCCCGAGGCCGCCCGGCGTCACCGCGCCGTGCCGCCTCCGCGAGAAGGTGGTACTCCGTGCTCCCTGCCGTGCTCCGCTCCCGCACCACGGGCGTCCTGAGCGCCCTGTTACTGGCCGCTCTCGGCGTCGGCGGCGTCACCTCCGCACCGGCCCACGCCGCGACGCTCAACCTGACGCAGTACGCCGACCCGTTCGTCGGCACCGACGACAGCTCCGCCCCCAACCCGGTGCCGGGCGGGGCCGGCGGCAGCACGTACCCGGGGGCGGTGGTGCCCTTCGGCGGCGTGCAGTTCAGCCCCGACACCCCGACCGCGTCGCCGTCCGGCTACCGCTACTCCGACACCTCCGTCGAGGACTTCAGCCTCACCCACTTCGACGGCGCGGGCTGCCCCAACAACGAGGACCTGCCGCTGCTGCCGATCACCGGCGCGGTCGGCGCCTCCCCCGGCAGCAGCTGGACGAGCTACGCGTCCGCGTACACCAAGTCCAACGAGACGGCGGCGCCCGGCTACTACAAGAACCGGCTCGACAAGTACGGCACCGACGTGGAGCTGACCGCCACCACCCGTACCGGCATGGCCCGGCTGACCTACCCCTCGTCCACCAGCGCGGGGCTGCTCATCAACACCAGCCGCAGCGCGACCGGCAACCGCAGCGGCTCGGTGAAGGTGAGCGGCTCGGAGGTGACCGGCAGTGTGACGGCCGGCGGCTTCTGCGGTTCGTCGAAGACCTACCAGATCTACTTCGACATCCGCTTCGACCGCGCCCCCACCGGCTTCGGCACCTGGTCGGGCGGTACCGTCTCGGCCGGCTCGTCGAGCGCCACCGGCGCCAACACCGGTGCGTACGTCACCTTCGACACCACCGGCACCCGCACCGTGCAGGCGAAGGTCGGCCTGTCGTACGTCAGCGTGGCCGGCGCGCAGGCCAACCTGACCGCGGAGAACAGCGGCTGGGACTTCAACGCGGTCCGCACCGCGGCCGACACCTCGTGGAACGCGGTGCTCAACCGCGTGCAGGTCACCGGCGGGGCGGCCACCGACCTGCGGAAGTTCTACACCTCGCTCTACCACGTCTTCCAGAGCCCCAACATCTCCAGCGACGTCAACGGCGACTACCGGGGCTTTGACAACGCGGTGCACAACTCCTCGCGGCCGGTCTACCAGAACTACTCGGGCTGGGACATCTACCGCTCGTGGGCCGCGCTGGTCGCCCTGATCGCGCCGAACGAGGCCGCGGACATCGCCAACTCCATGGTCCTGGACGGCCAGCAGGGCGGCCTGCTGCCCAAATGGTCGCAGCAGACCAACGAGGACTTCGTGATGACCGGCGACCCGGGCCCGATCATCGTCGGCAGCATGTACGCCTTCGGGGTGCGCAACTTCGACACCGCGGCCGCGCTGACGCTGATGGAGAAGTCCTCCAGCGGCGGGACCACGCAGGGCTCCCCGGTACGCGGCAACCAGTCGACCTACACCAGCCTCCACTACCTGCCCGGCGCCCCCTCGGACTCCCTGGAGTACTCCGCCTCGGACTTCGCCGTCGCGCAGTTCGCCAAGGCGCTCGGCAACACGTCGAGTTACAGCACCCACATGGCCAGGGCGCAGTACTGGCGGAACACCTACGGCACCGACTCGGGCTACGTGCAGCCGCGCAACTCCGACGGCAGCTGGACCTGGCCGCTGGACCCGGCGAGCCAGAGCGACTTCACCGAGGGCAACGCCTCCCAGTACACCTGGATGGTGCCCTACGACTTCGCCGACCTGATCAACGACATGGGCGGCCGGCAGACCGCGGTGCAGCGCCTGGACCACCACTTCACGCAGGTCAACGCAGGTCAGACGCTGCCGTACTACTACATCGGCAACGAGCCGGAGCACGGCGTGCCGTGGGCGTACGACTTCGCCCGCGACCCGGCCGGCGCCTCGGACGCGGTGCGCAAGGTGATGTCCGAGTCCTACACCACCGGCGCGGGCGGCCTGCCCGGCAACGACGACCTGGGGGCGACCTCGGCGTGGTACGTGTGGGCGGCGCTCGGGCTGTACCCGGCGACGCCCGGAGCGGACACCCTGGCGGTCAACGGCCCGTCCTTCCCCTCGGTGCTGATCCAGCGCCCCGGCGGAAACATCACCGTCAACGCGTCGGGCAGCGGGAACTACGTCCAGAACCTGACCGTCAACGGCACGGCGACCAGCCACAGTTACCTGCGCTACCCGGACGTGGCGGCCGGCGCGACGCTCGGCTTCACCATGGGGTCCACGCCGAGCGCGAGCTGGGGCACCGGCGCCTCGGACGCGCCGCCCTCCTTCACCGACGGCGCGACGCCGGTGCCGGCCGCGCCCGAACTCGGCACGAACCTCGCGCAGGGCAGGACCGTGACCGCCTCGACGGCCTGCGCCACCGCCGAGTCGGGCGACAAGGCGGTGGACGGAACGCTGAAGAACAACAGCAAGTGGTGCTCCAAGACGGCGGGCGCCACTCTCACCGTGGACCTCGGCAGCACGCAGAACGTGTCGTCCTTCGTGGTGAAGCACGCCGGTCTCGGCGGTGAGAACACCGCCTGGAACACCGCCGCCTTCCAGTTGCAGACCAGCACCGACGGGAGCACCTGGTCGACCGCCGCGACGGTCACCGGCTCGCGCGCCAGCCGTACGTACAACGCGGTCTCGCCGCGGCAGGCCCGCTACGCCCGGCTGGTCGTCACCACGCCGGCGAACACCTCGGGCAACGGCAGCGACGCGGCCCGGATCTACGAACTGGAGGTGTACGGCGGCGGATCGCCCGACCTCGCGGTGGGCAGGGCGGCCAGCGGATCGGACTCGTGCGGGACCACCGAGACGCCCGACAAGGCGGTCAACGGCAGCTACACCGGCGGCACTTCGGACAAGTGGTGCTCCAAGGTGACGGGCACCAAGACGCTGACCGTCGACCTCGGCGCGTCCCACGCGCTGACCTCGCTGGTGGTGCGGCACGCCGGCGCGGGCGGCGAGGACCCGGCGTGGGACACCAAGGACTTCGACCTGGCGGTGTCGTCCGACGGCTCCACCTGGACCACCGTCGCCCAGGTGCGCGGCAACACCGCCGACACCACCACCCAGCAGGTCAGCCAGAGCGGCCGTTACATCCGGCTCAGCGTGATCACCCCGACCCAGAACACCGACCCGGCCGCGCGGATCTACGAGTTGGAGGCGTACGGCAGCTAGCCTCCGGGCCGGACGACCGGTCCCCGCGGGGACCGGTCACAGCACCCGCTGGGCCTTGCCCAGGGCGATGACCCCGGCCGCGGACACCGTGTACAGCTCACGGTCGCGGTCGGGGTTGACGCCTATGGTGGCGCCCGGCGGCACCTCCACGTTCTTGTCCAGCACCGCGCCGCGCACGATCGCGCCGCGGCCGACCCGCACGTTGTCGTGCAGCACCGAGCCCTGCACCACCGCGCCGGCGTCGACCACGACACCGGGCGACAGCACCGAGCGGGTGACCTGGCCGCGGATCAGGCAGCCGGGGCTGATCACCGACTCGCCGGCGAAGCCGCCGGCGGCGATCTTCGCCGGCGGCAGCTGGCCGGGATGGGTGTAGATCGGCCAGCGCCGGTTGTGCAGGCTGAACGCCGGCTGGTCGGAGATCAGGTCCATGTGCGCGTCGTAGTAGGCGTCGAGGGTGCCGACGTCCCGCCAGTA
Organism: Actinacidiphila polyblastidii; assembly: GCF_036353415.1. Classification (NCBI taxonomy): domain Bacteria; kingdom Bacillati; phylum Actinomycetota; class Actinomycetes; order Kitasatosporales; family Streptomycetaceae; genus Actinacidiphila; species Actinacidiphila polyblastidii. The sequence goes on along the minus strand of NZ_JAZEWV010000028.1, from coordinate 25,606 downwards.
GCCGTGGTCGCGCGCGGTCTCGCCGGGCACGTGGTTGGAGTCGAAGTCGTAGACCTGGGCGACGCCCTGCTCGGTGAGCCGGGGCAGGATGCTGCCGCCCATGTCGTGCACCGACTGGGTGTCCTCGGCGTCCGCGTGCAGCGCGTCCAGCAGCGTCTTGGTGGTGAACAGGTAGTTGCCCATGGAGGCGAAGACCCGGGTGGGGTCGCCGGGCAGCCCCGGCGGGTCGGACGGCTTCTCCAGGAACCGCTCGACCTGGATGCCGTCGGCGGCCGGCGTGATCACCCCGAACGACGAGGCCTCCGTCCTGGAGACCTTGATCCCGGCCACGGTGACGCCCGCGCCGTGCTCGACGTGCTGGGCGAGCATCTGCCGCGGGTCCATCCGGTAGACGTGGTCGGCGCCGAACACCGCGATGTAGTCGGGCTGTTCGTCGTGCACCAGGTTGAGCGACTGGAGGATCGCGTCGGCGCTGCCGAGGAACCAGCGCGGCCCGAGCCGCTGCTGCGCCGGCACCGGCGTGACGTAGTTGCCCAGCAGGCTGGACATCCGCCAGGTCGTGGTGATGTGCCGGTCCAGCGAGTGCGACTTGTACTGCGTCAGCACGCACACCTTCATGACGTCGCCGTTGACCAGGCTGGACAGGACGAAGTCCACCAGCCGGTAGGTGCCGCCGAAGGTCACCGCGGGCTTGGCCCGGTCCGCGGTCAGCGGCATCAGCCGCTTTCCCGCGCCACCGGCCAGCACTATGCCCAGCACCGAAGGCCCACCGCGCATGAGCCACCCCCTTGGGTCCGTGTCCGTTCGATCCGCCGGCTGCGTGTACGCAGTCCGAATGTCCCTCGCCCGGACGTCCGTTGTCTGAACGTCCGCTGTCCTGTGTCGCACCGTGCCCCACCGTCCCGGCGACGGGCCGGGACGGCCGCTCACCCCGGCTTGGGCAGGGCCGCGTACAGGTCCACCGTGCGGCGGGCGACGGTGTCCCAGCCGAACTCCCGTACCGCGCGGTCCCGGCCCGCCTCGCCCATCGCGGCGGCGGTGACCGGGTCGCCGGCCAGCCGGTCGACGGCCTCGGCGAGGGCGGCCTCGAACTCCTGCGGCCGGTCTTCCTCGTAGGGCACCAGCAGTCCGGTCTCGCCGTCCTGCACGACCTCGGGGATGCCGCCGACCGCGGAGGCGACGACCGCCGTGCCGCAGGCCATCGCCTCCAGGTTGACGATGCCCAACGGCTCGTACACCGACGGGCAGACGAACACCGCCGCGTGCGTGAGCAGTTGGACGACCACGGGACGCGGCAGCATGGCGGGGATCCAGTGCACCCCGTCGCGCACCTTGTTCAGCTCGTCGAAAAGGCCGCGGAACTCGCGGTCGAGCGCGGGGGTGTCGGGCGCGCCGGCGCACAGCACGAGCTGGATCGCCGGGTCGATCCGGCGGGCCGCGCGCAGCAGGTGCGGCACGCCCTTCTGCCGGGTGATCCGGCCGACGAAGAGCACGTAGGGACGGCTGGGATCGACGCCGATCCGGGAGAGCGCGTCGGTGCGCGGGTCGGGGCGGTAGGTGGCGGTGTCGATGCCGTTGCGGATGACGTGCACCCGCTCGGGGTCGAGCGCCGGGTAGCAGGCCAGGATGTCGCGGCGCATGCCGTCGGAGACCGCGACGACGGCGTCGGCGGATTCCATCGCGGTGCGCTCGGCCCAGCTGGACAGCGCGTATCCGCCGCCGAGCTGTTCGGCCTTCCAGGGGCGCAGCGGCTCCAGGGAGTGCGCGGTGAGCACGTGCGGGATGCCGTGCAGCAGCTTGGCGACGTGCCCCGCGAGGTTGGCGTACCAGGTGTGCGAGTGCACCAGGTCGCAGTCCTCGACCGCGGCGGCCATGGCCAGGTCCACGGCGAAGGTGCGCAGCGCGTCGTTGGCGCCGTCCAGGCTGGAGGGGGCGCGGTGGCGGAAGGCTCCGCCGTCCGTGCCCTCCCCCCAGCAGTGGACGTCCAGGTCGACCAGGGAACGCAGCTCGCGGGCGAGGAACTCGACGTGGACGCCGGCCCCGCCGTACACGTCCGGCGGGTACTCCCGGGTCAGCAGCCCCACCTTCACCAGGTTCCTCCCACCATCGACAGCCGCGTGCCTCGTGCCTTCCCCGTTCGGGGGCGGACTACCCCGTCAGGAGGTCACAAGGTCGAACTGCTCCCAGCCGCCGATGGCGGCGCGGTTGGCGACCAGTGCCGCGGCGCCGGCGTTCTCCGCCGTGACGTACTGGCCGTTGGCGAGCGCCTTGAGGCTGACGGTGCCGTTGCTGTTGTGGACGAGCTGGAAGGTCTCCCAGGGGCCGACGGCGGTGCGGTTGGCGATCAGCGGGGAGGCGCCCGCGTTGTCCGCGGTGACGATCTTGCCGTTGGCGTGGGCGCGCAGCGCGATGTTCCCGCCGCCCTGGTCCAGCAGGTCGAACTGCTCCCAGGCGCCGACCGTCGTGCGGTTGGCGATCAGCGCGGAGGCGCCGGCGTTGTCGGCGGTGACGTACTCGTTGTTCGCGCGGGCCCGCAGGGCGACCACCGTGCCGGTGCCCCCGCCGGTGGAGACGACCGGCTGGGTGGGGCGGGTGGCGGTCAGCGCGATCTGGCCCTTGAGCATCTTCCCGCCGTCGCCGGTCAGCCGCAGGTAGTAGTCGGAGGAGCAGGCGGTGCCGTCCTCGTCCAGCGCCAGGAAACCGGAGTTGGTGGGCGTCCACGCCTGCGACTCGGCGGTCTTGGCGATCTGGTTGCCCTCGTTGAACTCGTCGAACATCGAGATGTAGACGCCCTGCACCCCGGCGCGGACCATGTTGTAGAACTGCCGCCACATGAAGTCGCCGTGGGCGCGCTGGCGGAGCGTGACCGCGCCTGGCAGCACGCACGGCTGGTAGTCGATGCCGTGCGCGGCGCACTCGGCGAGGTCGGGCACGGTGGCGACGTTGTAGAAGTTGTCGGCGTCGGCCACGGTGCCGATCCGGCCGACCATCCACGGCGAGATCATGTCGAACGCGTGGTAGACGTCGGAGAATCCGGCCCGCGAGTCGCGGTCGCCGGTACGCCACCAGGTCGGCACGCCGCCGATGACGTAAACGCCCTGCGACTTGAACCAGTTGACCACGTCCAGGCAGGGCGCCGGGGCCCAGGGCCGCTTGTCGTCGTTGAAGCCGAAGCCCCAGATGCACACCACCGGCTTGCCGTTCTGCCTGGCGTACGCGGAGGAGGCGGTGTGCGCCTTCATCTTGTTCGTCCAGTCGGCCTTGATCTCCGACTGCATGGTCGTCCAGTCGGTGACGTCGTACATGATGTAGAACTTCCGGCCGTGCGACTCGGCGGCGCTGCGCACCTTCTGGGCCATCGCGTCGCGGGTCGGGCCCTCGCCGCCGGTGGGGTTGAAGCGCTGCAGGGCTGCGGTGTCGATGGTGTTCTGCTGCATCCACTGGAAGTGCGTGTCCACGGTCTGCTGGTCGTAGGAGGAGAACAGCGTCGCGGGCTGGCCGTTGCCGAGGGCCGCGTAGCCGGTCTGGTACGTCTTGGCGTAGTCGCGGACGTCCGGCCAGGCGACGATGCCGGTGTTCGAAGGGGACGGCGCCTGGCCGGAGTTCGCGCTCCAGTGCCACCAGGCGTTGATCGGGGCGCCGTCGCCGATGCAGGCGAACCAGCCCTGGTAGCCGACGGTCACCTTGCCGACGACGTCGCCGGGACCGCTGGCGGCCGGCAGTGCGGTGGAAGCGGTTGCGGTCCGTGCCAGACCGAGTGCGGCCAGTGCGGCGGCGGCCGAGCCGCCCGCCGCGGTGCCGACGAGCGTACGACGTGAGACTCCCATGGAGGGCTCCGATGTTCAACAGCTGAACCCAGCCGCCCGCGTGGAGGAGGCCGCTCGGTTCGCGCAGGTTTGCGGTGGGGGAAGGCGGCTGCCGTGTTCTGCGGCCGCCACGCTGAGCGCTTCGAACAAGCGGGTCAGGTCTGCAGGGATTCAACTGCTGTAACAAATACCTCGTCAAGCACCAGGAGAAGGATTGCCCTTTGCTCCCGCTTGATGGCGGTTCCGCCTGATGCGAGGGGCGTTGACCCCTCGCCTGTGGACGCCAGACATCGGATGACCTGCTTCACGCCTTGACCGCTTCACGATCGATGTCAGCGCTTTCACAGCATGCGGCGGGAACCATTCCGCAGGGCATGGCCGTCAGACCGGAGGGAACCGGTGGACCCGGGAGCACCGCACGGCGGGGCGCGCGAGGAGACCACCGGCAGAAACACGGCAAGAAGCACCGGCAAGAAGAGGTGAACCGAGATGTCCTGCCCCGACGTGAACTGCCGCAAGGGCGGCTGCACGACCGATCCCGAGCGAGGCCGACCCGCAGGCGACCGCGCACCCCGCACGTGAGACGAGGTCCACCCACCACCACCGGCCCACCGGCAACTCGGGGAGATTCCCCACGATTCCATCAGGAACCGACCGACACCACCCGTCCCACTCAACCGGTTCAGAGCGTTCTTCCGGGCCGGCGGCGCGGCACGTACCGTGTGACCGATCGTCGCCCCCGAGAACCCCCGAAGGACCGCCATGGCCCTCTTCGACCTGCCGCTGGACCGCCTCCGCAGCTACCGGAGCGGCTCGACCGAGCCCGAGGGCTTCGACGGGTTCTGGGCCGGCACCCTGGCCCAGGCCCGGCAGCACGACCTGGACCCGCGCTTCGAGCGGGTGGCCACCGGCCTGTCGACGGTGACGACGTACGACGTCACCTTCGCGGGCTTCGGCGGCCACCCGGTCAAGGGCTGGCTCACCCATCCCGCGGGCGCCGCGGAGCCCCTCCCCCTGCTGGTCGAGTTCGTCGGCTACGGCGGCGGCCGCGGCCTCGCGCACACCCATCTGCTCTGGGCGTCCGCCGGGTACGCGCACTTCGTCATGGACACCCGCGGCCAGGGCAGCGGCTGGTCCACCGGCGACACCGACGACCCGGTCGGCAGCGCCCCGGCGTCGCCCGGCTTCCTCACCCGCGGCATCGAGGACCCGGACGCCTTCTACTACCGCCGGGTGTTCACCGACGCGGTGCGCGCCGTCGAGGCGGCCCGTTCGCACCCGCTGACCGACTCCTCGCGCACCGCGGTGACCGGCGTCAGCCAGGGCGGCGGGATCACCCTCGCCGTCGCCGGCCTGATGCACGATTTGTCAGCAGTCGCCCCCGATGTCCCTTTTCTGTGCGACTATCAGCGCGCCGCGACGATCACCGACGAGATGCCGTACCGCGAGATCGGCCGCTACCTGTCCGCCCACCGCGACCGCAGGGACCGGGTCTTCGAGACCCTCTCCTACTTCGACGGCGTGCACTTCGCGGCCCGCGCGACGGCCCCGGCCCTCTTCTCCACCGCGCTGGAGGACGAGGTCTGCCCGCCCTCGACGGTCTTCGCGGCGTACAACTCCTACGCCCAGGACGACAAGCGGATCGAGGTGTACGACTTCAACGGACATGAGGGCGGCGGCCCGTTCCAGCAGGTCAAGCAGCTGGACTGGTTCGCCGAGCGGCTCGGCGCGGGCATCTGACCGGAGCCCGCGCGGACGCCGTGCGGAATCGTTACCAAAGTCGTCCGGGACCAATTCGGCATACTCCGATGGGTCCGGGGCAGGCGCGGATCGAACTGTCCGATGAGTGCGAGGCGATGACGTGACCACAATGCTTGAGCAGGCTGAAAGCACGGACGTGACGGGCACCGTCGAGAGCCTGTCGGCCGGGCCCACGGAAGCAACGAGCGGGCTGCCGCTGATCGACGACGCGACGGCCGTCGCGCCGAAGGACGCCCGGGTGCTCTCGCGGCTGTTCTTCGACCGGCTCCAGGAGCTGGAGGAAGGCACCCAGGCCTACAGCTACGCCCGCAACACCCTGATCGAGATGAACCTGGCGCTGGTGCACTTCGCCGCCGCCCGCTACCGGAACCGGCCGGCCACCGACCGCGAGGAGATCGTCCAGGTCGGCACGATCGGCCTGATCAAGGCCATCGACCGGTTCGACCTGTCCCGTGAGACGGAGTTCACCACCTTCGCCATCCCGTACATCGTCGGCGAGATGAAGCGGTTCTTCCGCGACACCTCCTGGGCGGTGCACGTGCCGCGCCGGCTGCAGGAGCTGCGGGTGGAGCTGAGCAAGGCCAAGGAGCACCTGTCGGTGCTGATGGACCGCGACCCGACCACCGCGGAGCTCGCGACCTTCCTCGAGATCACCGAGCAGGAGGTGCTGGAGGGCCTGGTCGCCGCCAACGGCTACACCGCGGGCTCCCTGGACCTCCCGTACAGCGACTCCGACGGCGGCTCCGAGGCCGAGGGCCGCACCCTCGCGGACACCTTCGGCGAGTGCGACCCGGCGCTGGAGCTGGTGGAGAACTTCCACAGCCTGGCCCCGCTGATCGAGAAGCTGCCCGAGCGGGACCGCCGGCTGCTGCAGATGCGGTTCGGCGAGGAGATGACGCAGGCGCAGATCGGCGAGGCGATGGGCTACTCGCAGATGCACGTCTCGCGGCTGCTCAGCCGGACGATCAGCCGGCTGCGGGCCGGGCTGCTCGCCCAGAACTGAACCCTCGGACAGTTCGCACGCGAAGGGGTCCGGTGGCCGTGACGGCCACCGGACCCTTCGCGTGCGCCACGCTCCCCCGGGCCTGAGGCCCGCGCGGACCTCAGGCCCGCGCGGGTCCGGGCTGAGGTCCGCGCGGGCCCGGACGCTCAGGCCCTGGCGGGCCCGGACGCCGACGCCGAGCCGGCGGAGGACCGGCTGGCCGAGGAGATCGGCGCGGCGATGTCCTCCAGCGACCTGCCCTCGGCCTTGACCGCCAGCGCCACCGCGACCAGCCCCGCCGCGGTCATGAGCGCGGCGCCGACGCAGAACGCCAGCACGGTGTCCCCCACCACGCCGGACTTGGTGAGGTCGGAGAAGACCAGCGGACCGCTGATGCCGCCCGCCGCGGTGCCGACCGCGTAGAAGAACGCGATGGCCATCGCCCGGGTCTCCATCGGGAAGATCTCCGAGACCGTGAGGTAGGCGCTGCTGGCGCCGGCCGAGGCGAAGAAGAGCACGACGCACCAGCAGGCGGTCATCGTGGTCGCGTCGAGCGACCCCCGGTCGAACAGCCACGCGGTGCCGAAGAGCAGGAGCCCCGACAGCAGGTACGTCGAGGAGATCATGACCCGCCGGCCGAGGGTGTCGAAGAGCCGGCCGAGCAGCAGCGGGCCGAGGAAGTTGCCCGCGGCGATGACCGCGAAGTAGTAGCCGGTGTCGCCGGCCGAGACGTTGAAGAAGGTGGTGAGGATGTTGCCGAAGCCGAAGGTGATGGCGTTGTAGAGGAACGCCTGGCCGACGAAGAGCGACAGCCCGAGGACGGCCCGCTTCGGGTACTTGGTGAACACCGTCCTCGCGATGACGCCGAAGCCGATGCTGAGCCGCGGACGGATGGTGATCTCGCCCCCGGGCGGCGGCAGGTCGGTCTGCTTCTCCGCCTCGATCCGGTGCTCCACCTCGGTGACCAGTCCCTCGGCCTCCTCGCCCCGGCCGTGGATGTACTGCCAGCGGGGACTCTCCGGGACGTGCCGCCGGACCAGCAGGATCACCAGGCCGAGCACCACGCCGAGCGCGAAGGTGAGCCGCCAGCCGATGTTCGCGGGGAAGAGGTCGGTGTTCAGCGCGACCACCGACAGCAGCGAGCCGCCGATCGCGCCGAGCCAGTAGCTGCCGTTGATGATCAGGTCGACCCGGCCGCGGAACCGGGACGGGATCAGCTCGTCGATCGCGGAGTTGATCGCCGCGTACTCGCCGCCGATGCCGAAGCCGGTCAGGAACCGGAAGGTGAAGAACCACCAGGGCGCGAAGGACAGCGCGGTCATGGCGGTGGCCGTCAGGTACACCGCGAGGGTGATCATGAACAGCTTCCTGCGGCCGAACCGGTCGGTGAGCCAGCCGAAGAACAGCGCGCCGGCGCACGCGCCGGCCACGTACAGCGCGGCGGCGATGCCGGTGATCTGGGCGGCGGTGACGGCGAGACCGCTGCCCTTCTCGGACAGCCGGCCGGCGATGTTGCCGACGATGGTGACTTCCAGACCGTCCAGGATCCAGACGGTGCCGAGTCCGATCACGATCATCCAATGCCACCTGGACCACGGCAGCCGGTCGAGTCGGGCCGGTACGTCGGTGCTGACGGTGTCGTCTCCGGCGGAGCCCGGGGCGGGCCTGGCCATGGAGGATCACCTCCTCGTCGCTCAGTTTCACATCGGGTGCCGGACCGCGCGCGATGACCGCTTCCGGCAGGGCGAGCGGCCACCATGGTGATGGGCCTCACCCGTGCCGTCCGTCTGTCCCCATCAGCAGCGCGTACGCCCGGCGACGCGGCCCGAAGGCTCCGCGCGCGACCGCCAGGAGGACATGCCCGTGCAGACCTTTCTCAGCCAGGCCCGCGCGACCCTCGTACCGCCCAGGTCCGCGCCGTACGGGCCGCTGCCGCCGATGCTGCTGGCGCTGACGCTGGTCACCGGTCTGGTGGACGCGTTCAGCTATCTGGCCCTGGGCCGCGTCTTCGTGGCGAACATGACGGGCAACGTGGTCTTCATGGCCTTCTCCCTCGCGGGCGCGAGCGGCTTCTCGGTGACCGCCTCGGTGCTCGCCCTCGCGGCGTTCGCGGCGGGGGCGCTGGCCGGCGGCCGGCTGGGGCACGCCATGCCGGGGCACCGGGCGCGGCTGCTGCTGACCGGCACGGTCCTCCAGGCGGCCCTGGTGGCCGCGGCCTGCGTGACGGGCGCCCTGGTCGGCCTGCCGGCCACCGGCGCGCCGCGCGGCGCGCTGATCGTGCTGCTCGGCGTGGCGATGGGCGGGCAGAACGCGGTGGTACGCCAGTTGGGGGTGCCCGACCTCACCACGACGGTGCTGACCATGACGATCACCGGGATGGCCGCGGACTCCCGGCTCGCCGGCGGCGCGTCCGGCAAGGGCGCGGTGCGGCTGCTGTCGGCGCTGGCGATGTTCCTGGGCGCGCTGGCGGGCGCGGCGCTGATCGGCCACGGGCACACCGACGTACCGCTGCTGTGCGGCGTGGTGCTGCTCGCCGCGGTCGCCGCCGCGCTGGCGCCCCACCGCGCCGCGACCGGCGGCTGGACCGGCGGAGAAATCTCCGGCCGGGTGTAGTTCCCGGCCGGGTCCGTTCGTCGTAGGGGTGAGAGCGGTCGAGGCGGGGACACGGGCCCACGGCCGCACCGCACCAGTAAGAGGAGAGTGCCATGAAGTACCTGCTGCTGATCTGCCATGACGGGGACCACTACGCCGGCGTCGGCCGTCAGGAGCTGGACGCCCGGCCGTGGGTCGAGGAGATGACCCGGCGCAACGTGCGGCTGACCGGCAGCCGCACCAGGGACGCCGACGACGCCACGACCGTGCGCGTCCGCGACGGCGCCCTGCTGACCACCGACGGCCCCTACGCGGAGACGAAGGAGCAGATGGCGGGGTTCGACATCATCGACTGCGCGGACCTGGACGAGGCCATCGAGATCGCCTCCAAGCATCCGGTGGCGCGCTACGGGATGGTCGAGGTCCGGCCGTTCTGGCCGGAGGACTTCTCGCAGGACGCCCCGTCGGACGCCCAGTGAGCCGCCGCCCACGGCCCGCCGGGCGATGATGAGGTCGGCCCGCCGGTGAGCGACCGGGTGAAGGAGGCCGTCGCCGCGGCCTGGTCCGAGGAGTGGGGCCGGGTGGTGGCGGCGGTCATCGGCCTGACCGGCGACTGGGACCTGGCGGAGGAGTGCGCGCAGGACGCCTTCGAACGCGCGCTGGAGCGGTGGCCGCGGGACGGGGTGCCGCGCAGGCCCGGCGCCTGGCTGACCACCACCGCCCGCAACCGGGCGCTGGACCGCCTGCGCCGGGCGGCCACCGAGGCCGAGAAGCTGCGCCAGGCGGCCCGGCTCGCCCCGCCGCAGCCGAGCGGGCAGCCGGAGCCCACGGCGGTCGCCGCCGAGGCGGACGCCGGGGCGGTGCGGGACGACCGGCTGCGGCTGATCTTCACCTGCTGCCACCCCGCACTGTCGCTGCCGGCCCAGGTCGCGCTGACGCTGCGTTCGCTGACCGGTCTGAGCACCGCGGAGATCGCGCGCGCGTTCCTGGTTCCGGAGAAGACCATGTCCCAGCGGCTGACCCGGGCCAAGAACAAGATGCGGCACGCCGCGATCCCGTTCCGGGTGCCGTCGGGCGAGATGTTGCCGCGGCGCACCGCGGCGGTGCTCGCCGTGCTGTACCTGCTCTTCAACGCCGGGTACGCGCCGGGCGCCGCGGGACCCGACCAGCGGCGGGTGACGGCCGAGGCGATCCGGCTGGCCCGGCTGCTGGTCCGGCTGATGCCCGACGAGCCGGAGGCGGCGGGCCTGCTCGCGCTGATGCTGCTGCACGACGCGCGGGCCGACGCCCGCACCGACCGGGCGGGCGACCTGGTCCCGCTGGAGGAGCAGGACCGCTCCCGCTGGGACCGGGACTTCATCGCCGAGGGCGTCGCGGTGCTGGACGGCGCGCTGGCCGTGCACCGGCCCGGCCCCTACCAGGTACAGGCGGCGGTCGCGGCGTGCCACGCGGAGGCCGCGGACCCGCGGCGCACGGACTGGCCGCAGATCGCGCTGCTGTACGGGGAGCTGGCCCGGATGGCGCCGGGCCCGGTGGTGGAGCTGAACCGCGCGGTCGCGGTCGCCATGGCCGAGGGGCCGGCGAAGGGCCTCGCGCTGGTCGAGGCGCTGGCCGAGTCCGGCGCGCTCGCGGGCTACCACCTGCTGCCGGCGACCCGGGCGGAGCTGTTGCGCCGCCTCGGCGACGTGCCGCGGGCCGCCGCGGCCTACCGCGAGGCACGGGACCTCGCACCCACCGAGGCCGAACGCCGCTTCCTCGAACGGCGGTTGGCCGAGACCGGCGGCGACGGGACCGGGCCGGCCGGGCCGGCCGGACGGCATGCCTGAAGCGTCCCACGGTGACCGGCGGGAAGCGGGGTGGACCCCGTCGGCCACTCGTGGGAGCGCTCCCACATGCTCGCGCTCCAGGTCACGTACCGTCAAGCGTTGTGCGGACCTCGCTCCTGCGGATGCGTGAGGGGGCCGTCAGGGGGCATGCTGACCCCCTCACGGGGGTTTCTTCCTGCCACGTGAGACGACTGGCGTCACAACGGGCAGGAAGAGGAGGGAACGCCACCCCCCTGTTCCCGCTCCCGGCCCACCGACGATGAGGTGCGAGGTTCCACCGTGCGACCCCAGCCGACCGCTCCCGCCCCGCGACCGCGTTCCGTCCGCACCCGTGGCGGCCAGGCCCTGGCCACCGGCCTCGGGCTCGGCCTGCTGATCACGGTCTCCGCCTGCGGCAACGGGGACGGAACCGCCTCGACCGCCTCCTCCCCCGCCGCGTCGGGCACCTCGCCGACGGCGAGCGGCAGCGCGAGCCCGTCGGGCAGCGGCTCGGCCGGCGCGTCGGTGACCGCCACCCGCAAGGCGACGGTCGCGCCGCCGCCCGTCAAGCCCACCACGAAGGCCCCGGCGAGCTGCGTGGACCGGACGGCGAGCGCGATGTCGGACGCCCAGCGGGTCGGCGAGCTGTTCATGTCCGCCGTCTCGTCCACCGGCCTGACCAGCGCGGAGTCGACGGCGATCACCCGCGGCCGGGTCGGCTCCGTCATCCTGATGGGCCACACCTCGGCCGGCGCCGCCGCGGTCAAGGCGGTGACCGACAAGGTCCGCGCCCTCGCCCCCTCGGTGCACGGCGCCAAGGTCGGCCTGCTGATCTCCACCGACCAGGAGGGCGGCAAGGTCCAGGTGCTCAACGGCCCCGGCTTCAGCGCGATGCCGGCCGCCGTGACGCAGGGGCAGTGGTCCACCGGCACGCTCCGGTCCAGCGCCACGACCTGGGGGAGGCAACTGCGCGCGGCCGGGGTGAACATGAACCTCGCGCCGGTCGCCGACACCGTGCCGTCCGACCTGGTGTCCGTCAACGCGCCGATCGGGCAGCTCGACCGCGAGTACGGAAACGATCCCGCGACGGTCGCCTCGCACAGCACGGCGTTCCTCCAGGGGATGCTGAAGGCCGGCGTGGTCCCCACCGCCAAGCACTTCCCCGGCCTCGGCCGGGTGCGGGGCAACACCGACCTCGCGGCGAACGTCAAGGACACCGTCACCACCCGCGACGACGCCTACCTGCAGCCGTTCAGGTCCGCGGTGAAGGCGGGCACGCCCTTCATGATGGTCTCCTCGGCGATCTACACCCGGATCGACCCGGCCCGCCAGGCGGCGTTCTCCTCGATCGTGATCCGCGACATGCTGCGCGGGTCGCTCGGCTTCAAGGGCGCGGTGATCTCCGACGACCTCGGGCAGGCGGTGGCGGTCGCCGACCACACCCCGGCGCAGCGCGCGCTCGACTTCATCCGGGCGGGCGGCAACGTGCTGCTCACCGTGAAGCCGTCGGACATCGTCCCCATGACCGGCGCGGTGCTCAGCCGGCTGCCGCACGACTCCGCGCTGCGCGCGGACGTCACCGACAGCGTCAAGAAGGTCCTCACCGCGAAGCACGACGCGGGACTGCTCAGCTGCAGCTGAGCGACGCGCGGCGGCGGCGTCACGGGGCGTCGCCGCCGAGCCTCGCGCGGGCCGGGCGCGGGTCGGGCGGGCCGGGCGCGGGCCGGCGCCCGAGCCGAATCCGCGCCGGTTTCGCGCCGCGGAACCCGGTGAGGGCACCCTTGCGGTGTCGGGTGGGTGAACTGCGGGGGAATTGTGGGCCGTCGGCCTTTGCGCGGGTGCGTGGGCGTCGTGCCGGGTGCTTAGCATGAGCCGCACCCACGATCCACCGCACGGAAATCCGGAGGTCCGGTGTGTCCGCCGAACCCGACACCGAACCCGACACCGAGACCGACGCCGACGCCGAGACCGGAGCCGAGGCCGGCAGCGTGCCGGACGCCGAGTCCGCCGCCGAGTCTGTGGCGGCGTCGACCGCATCGCCCGGTGCCGAGCCCGGCGCGGACCCCGACCCGGCGCCCGCCGGCGAAGTGCGCGACGCGCGGCCCGCGCCCGGTCCCGGCCCCCGGCCCGGGGGCATAGCCGGCGCTCCGCCGCGCCGCCACCGGCGCACCTGGCAGGCCGCGGCCGCCGTGGTCGTGGTGGCGGCCGCGGTGACCGGAGTCGTCGTGGCCGCGGGCGGCGCCGACGGCGGGGCGGGCACCCGCGACGGCGGCGCGAAGGCAGCGCCCGCCGCGGCCGACGGCCTGCCGCACACCGCGGTGGACGTCTCCACCGGCTCCTGCGGCAGGGGCTGGACCGCCCCGCGCACCGGCACCCAGGTCTTCGACCTGCACAACACCGGGATGAACGCGACCGAGGTCTATCTCAGCGACCCGAGGACCGGGCGGTTCTACGCCGAGGTGGAGGGCCTGGCGCCGGGTGCCACACGGCCGATGCTGGTGGACCTCGGCAGCGGCACCTACGCCTTCAAGTGCCTGGCCGAGGACACCGACGCGGTCACCGGGCCGACCGTCACGGTGCCGGGCCGGCAGCCGCAGGGCCCGTCCGCGCTGCCGGTCACCGAGCACGACCTGATCCCCCCGACGCTCGCGTACCAGAAGTGGATCGGCGACAGGATCGGCGACCTCGGGCGCGGCACCGCCGCGTTGAGGGCCGACCTGGACGGCGGCGATCTGGCCGCCGCGCGCCGCGACTGGCTCACCGCCCACCTGGTGTACGAGCGGATGGGCGCCGCGTACGGCACCTTCGGCGACGCCGACGGGGCGATCAACGGCACCGCGGCGCGCATCGGGAGCGGCGTGCACGACCCGTCCTTCACCGGCTTCCACCGGATCGAGTACGGGTTGTGGCACAGCGCCTCCGCCGCCTCGCTGCGAGCGCCCGCGGCGCAACTCGACCGTGCGGTCGAGGCGTTGGCGTCTTCCTGGCCGCAACAGCGGATGGACCCGGCGGACATGGGGCTGCGGGCGCACGAGATCGTCGAGAACGCGGAGCAGTTCGAGCTGACCGGCCGCACCGACTACGGCAGCGGCACCAACCTGGCCACCGCGGACGCCAACATCGAGGGCAGCCGGCAGATCCTCACGCTGTTGCGCCCGCTGCTGGTGCCGCGCGATCCGGGGCTGGCCGGGCTCGACGCCGCGCTCGACCGCGCCCAGGCGCACCTGAAGGCCCTGGACCACGGCGGGACCTGGACGCCGACGGCGGAGCTGACGGTCCGCCAGCGCGAGCAGGTCGACGCGGACTTCGGCGACCTGCTGGAACGACTCGCCCCGGTGGCGGCGATCTTCGACGTACGGAGGACGGCATGACGACCGACTCGCACGGGCCGGCCGGGTCCGGCTGCCCGCACACCGGGGACCTGCGCAGGCGCGGCTTCCTGCGCGGTGCGGCGCTCGGCGTCGGCGCGGTCGGCGCGGTCGCGGGTGGCGCCGGCGCCCTGGCCGGAGCCACCGCCTCCGCCGCGTCCCCGGCCCCCTCCACCGCGGGCTCCGGCGCCGCGGCGCAGGACGCCGCGTTCCACGGCGCGCACCAGGCCGGCATCACCCGGGAGGTGCAGCGGTCCACAGCCTTCCTGTCGTTCGACGTGACGGCGGCGGACCGGCGCGAGCTGACCGAGTTGCTGCACACCGTCACCGAGCGGACCCGCTTCCTGACCGCGGGCGGCACGCCGGCCGCCCTCGGCATCACCGACTCGCCGTCCGACAGCGGCACGCTCGGCCCGAAGGTGCCGGGCGACGGCCTGACCGCCACCGTGGGCGTCGGCGCGTCGCTCTTCGACGACCGGTTCGGGCTCGCCGACCGCAGGCCGCTGAGGCTGCGGGAGATGCCCGCCTTCCCCGACGACGACCTGGACGCCGCGTGGTGCCACGGTGACCTGAGCCTGCAGTTGAGCGCGCCGCACGCCGACACCGTGCTGCACGCGCTGCGGGACGTCGCCCGGCACACCCGCGGCGGGATGCAGGTGCGCTGGCGGATGGACGGCTTCACCAGCCCGCCGCGGCCAAGCGGGACCCCGCGCAACCATCTGGGCTTCAAGGACGGCACGGCAAATCCGGACATCGGCGCCCCCGCGGTCGCCGACCGGCTGCTGTGGGTGCCCGCGGGCGGCGCCGAGCCGGCCTGGGCGGCCGGCGGGTCGTACCAGGTGGTGCGGCTGATCCGGATGCTGGTGGAGTTCTGGGACCGGGTCACGGTCACCGAGCAGGAGCGGATGCTCGGGCGCGCCAAGGACACCGGCGCGCCGCTGGACGGGGCGCGGGAGTTCGACACGCCGCGGTTCGCCCAGGACCCGGCGGGCGACGTGATCCCGCTGGACAGCCACATCCGGATGGCCAACCCGCGCACCGCGCGGACGGACGACTCCCGTCTGCTGCGCCGCGGTTACAACTACGACCGCGGCATGGACGCCAACGGCAACCTCGACATGGGGCTGATCTTCGTCTGCTACCAGCAGGATCTGCGGCGGCAGTTCGAGGCGGTGCAGAAGCGGCTCGCGGGAGAGCCGCTGGTTGACTACGTCAGCCCGTTCGGCGGCGGGTACTTCTTCGCGCTGCCCGGTGTCCGCGACCGTACCGACTGGCTGGGGCGCGCCCTGCTCGCGTGATCCGGCAGCGATGGTCAAGAGAGAGTCAAAAACTCCCAAGGTTTTACTGACTCCTTGTTCACCCTCAGGCCACCAAGGGGCCTTTGTCATGTCGCGGACCGCCTCGACGATCGCGTTCGACACTGTGCACGAAATCCACTGCGGCGCGGGTGAAGCGCCACTTAGCGGAGGCTGAGAAAGCATGAGCACCACAAGCGGTACGGGTAGAGGCAGAGGAGCGGCCGCGCGCAGGCGCGCCGCACGCTGGGGGGCGTGCGCCGGAGCCGCGGCGCTCGTACTGCTGGGCGGCACCGCACCGGCCGCCGACGCCGACTCCCCCGCCCACCACGGCGGCGGCGAGAGCACGACCACTCCGATCAAGCACCTGGTCGTCATCTTCGACGAGAACATCTCGTTCGACCACTACTTCGGCACCTACCCGGTGGCCGCGAACACCGACGGCACCAAGTTCACGCCGAGCAGGCAGACGCCGAAGAAGATCGACACCCTCGGCAACGCCGGCCTGCTCACGAAGAACCCCAACCAGTACGCCCCGCAGCGGCTGAGCCCGTCGCAGGCCCTGACCTGCGACCAGAACCACAACTACGGCGCCGAGCAGTACGCCGGCGACGGCGGCAAGGCCGACGCGTACGTCCAGAACACCGAGACCAGCAAGTGCTCCGGCGGCCTGTACGGCGTGCCCGGCCTGGTCATGGACTACTACGACGGCAACACCGTCACCGGCCTGTGGAACTACGCCCAGCACTACTCGCTCGGCGACAACTCCTGGAGCAGCACCTACGGCCCCTCCACGCCGGGCGCGCTGAACCTGATCTCGGGCCAGACGCACGGCGTCATCTCGGTCGACCCCAAGAGCGGCACCGAGAACCCGACGCAGACCGCCACGCCGGACGCGTACACCGTGGTCTCGCCGGACGCCAAGGGCGTCGGCACGGTCATCAACGACCCCGACCCGGCGTTCGACGACTGCTCGGACAACAGCCACACCAGCACCAACGCGCTCGCCGTCATGCAGGGCAAGAACGTCGGCGACCTGCTCAACTCCAAGGGCGTGAGCTGGGGCTGGTTCCAGGGCGGCTTCCGTCCCGCCACCGCGTGGGACGGCAAGCAGGGCGACTACGCGAGCTGCGCGGCGACCACGCACACCAACATCGGCGGCGCGGCCTCGGTCGACTACAGCCCGCACCACTCGCCGTTCGAGTACTACAAGTCCACGGCGAACCCGCACCACCTGCCGCCGAAGAATACCGCCGAGATCGGCCACAACGGCCAGGCGAACCACAACTACGACCTGGCGGACTTCGACTCGGCCGTCAAGGCCGACAGCCTGCCCGCGGTCAGCTTCCTGAAGGCAGCCGAGTTCCAGGACGGCCACGCGGGCTACTCCGACCCGGTCGACGAGCAGAACTTCCTGATCAAGGAGATCAACCAGCTCCAGAAGTCGCCGCAGTGGAAGGACACCGCGGTGGTGATCTCCTACGACGACTCCGACGGCTGGTACGACCACGCCTTCGCCTCGCCGCAGAACGGCTCCAAGGACACCACGCTGGGCTCCAACGGCAAGTCCGTCGACAGCCCGGCCTGCCAGGCGGGCCCCAAGTCCGCGGGCGGCTACGCCGACCGCTGCGGCCCCGGCACCCGGCAGCCGCTGCTGGTCATCTCCCCGTACAGCAAGGTGAACTCGGTCGACCACACCCGCACCGAGCAGGCGTCCGTCACCAGGTTCATCGAGGACAACTGGAAGACCGCCCGGGTCGGCGACGCGTCGTTCGACCAGCGGGCCAACAGCCTGGCCGGCGCCTTCGACTTCCGGCACCCGAACGACAAGCAGGTGCTGCTGAACTCCGACGGTTCCGTGCAGTCGGTGAAGAACATCAGCACCCACACTCCCCCGCCGGGCAAGCCCGGCTCGGGTGACAACAGCGGCTCCGGCTCGGCGCCCGCCGCCAACCAGCCCGGCGCCGACGGCAACACCACCGCGCAGCTGGCCGAGACCGGCGGCTCGTCCCCGGTGCTCCCGCTGGGCATCACCGCCGGTGTGCTCCTGGTGGGTGGCGGCGCCCTGTACTACGCCCGCCGCCACCGCCGTTCGACGCCCACCGCGGCGATCTGACGCACCGTAGGCAAGCAGTACCGAGGGGCCGTCCCGGCGTCGCGCCGGGACGGCCCCTCGTCCCATGTGGGGGTTGAACGTCGGCGGCTTGTCAAGAGGACGGCAGAGTTCAGGAGTTGAAGGCAGATCGCGGCAGGAGTCCGCACCGCCCCGCGCACCCCTCCTTCGCAACCCGTCTTGTGCACAACTCTTGACATGGATGAAACACAGGGAGAAACATCGCGGTGTGTCGGGAGAGCGCTCTCTTATGGTCAATGGAGCGCGCTCACCCGAGAGTTCGTGATGTCCACGGCATCTCGCCGTCCGTCCGCGTCAGGGCCGGACGGTTCCTCAACCCTGCCCCCACCTGTGGAACCAGGAGAGTTGCTCATGCTCGCTCCCCCCACCGGCACGACGGTGCCGAGACCGACGCCCATGTGGCGCCGGCACTCGACCGTCGCGGCGGTTCTCACGGCGCTGATCGCCTCACTGCTGCTGTTCGTGCCGATGCGCTCGGCGCACGCGGCCGACACCCTGCTCTCGCAGGGCAAGACCGCGACCGCGTCCTCCACCGAGAACGGCGGCACCCCCGCCTCCGCGGCGGTCGACGGCAACACCGGCACCCGCTGGTCCAGCGCCGCCGCCGACCCGCAGTGGCTGCAGGTCGACCTCGGCGCCACCGCGACGATCAGCTCCGTCACCCTCAACTGGGAGACCGCCTACGCCAAGGCGTTCAAGATCCAGACGTCGGCGGACGGCACCAACTGGACCGACGCCTACTCCACCACGACGGGTACCGGCGGCACCCAGACGCTTTCCGTAAACGCTTCCGGGCGCTATGTCCGGCTGTACGGGACGGTGCGCGCGACCCAGTACGGCTACTCGCTCTGGGAGTTCCAGGTCTACGGCAGCACCGGCGGCGGCACCACCACGCCTCCGACCGCGACGCTCCTCTCGCAGGGCAAGACCGCGACCGCGTCCTCCACCGAGAACGGCGGCACCCCCGCCTCCGCGGCGGTCGACGGCAACACCGCCACCCGCTGGTCCAGCGCCGCCGCCGACCCGCAGTGGCTCCAGGTCGACCTCGGCGCCACCGCGACCATCAGCTCGGTCGTGCTGAACTGGGAGGCCGCGTACGGCAAGGCGTTCAAGATCCAGACGTCGAACGACGGCACCAACTGGACCGACGTCTACTCCACCACGACCGGCACCGGCGGCACCCAGACCCTCGCCGTGACCGGCTCCGGCCGCTACGTGCGGGTGTACGGCACCGCGCGCGCCACCGGATACGGCTACTCCCTCTGGGAGTTCCAGGTCTACGGCACCGCGGGCACCACCGGCGGCGGTGACGGCGGCACCACGGGTGGCGGCGGCACCGGCCCGATCCAGGGCGGCGGCGACCTCGGCCCGAACGTCAAGGTCTTCGACCCCTCCACGCCCAACATCCAGGGCCAGCTGGACACGCTCTTCGCCCAGCAGGAGAAGAACCAGTTCGGCGACGCCCGCTACCAGGTGTTCTTCAAGCCGGGCACGTACAACAACATCAACGACCAGATCGGCTTCTACACCTCGGTCTCCGGGCTCGGCAAGAACCCGGACGACGTGCAGATCAACGGCGACATGACCGTGGACGCCGGCTGGTTCAACGGCAACGCCACGCAGAACTTCTGGCGTTCGGTGGAGAACATGGCCATCAAGCCGGTCAGCGGCACCGACCGCTGGGCCGTCGCGCAGGCCGCGCCGTTCCGCCGCATCCACGTCGAGGGCGGCCTCAACCTGGCCCCCAACGGCTACGGCTGGGCGTCCGGCGGCTACATCGCCGACAGCAAGGTCGACGGCACGGTGGGCCCGTACTCGCAGCAGCAGTGGTACACCCGTGACAGCACGATCGGCGGCTGGACCAACAGCGTCTGGAACATGGTGTTCTCGGGCGTGCAGGGCGCCCCGGCGCAGAACTTCTCGGCCGACACCAAGTACACGACCCTGGCGACCACGCCGGAGTCGCGCGAGAAGCCGTACATGTACGTGGACGGCAGCGGCAACTACCAGGTGTTCGTGCCGAGCCTGCGCACCAACGCCAGCGGCGTGTCGTGGCCCAACACCCCGGGCACCTCGGTCCCGCTGACCCAGTTCTACGTGGCCAAGCCCGGCGTGTCCGCGGCGACCATCAACGCGGCGCTGGCGCAGGGCCTCAACCTGCTCTTCACGCCCGGCATCTACCACGTGGACCAGCCGATCAACGTCACCCGGGCCAACACCGTGGTGCTCGGCCTCGGTTACGCCACGATCATCCCGGACAACGGGGTGGACGCGGTGAAGGTCGCGGACGTCGACGGCGTGCGGCTGGCCGGCTTCCTCATCGACGCCGGATCGGGCAACTCCCCGCAGCTGCTCCAGGTCGGCACGCCGGGCTCGAACGCGAGCCACGCGTCGAACCCGACCACCGTCCAGGACGTGTTCGCCCGGGTCGGCGGCGCCGCGGCCCCGGTGGCGGCGCAGACCGCCTTCGAGATCAACAGCAACGACGTGATCATCGACCACACCTGGATCTGGCGGGCCGACCACGGCGCGGCGGCGACCGGCTGGACGGTCAACCCGGGCGACATCGGTCTGAAGGTGAACGGCAACAACGTGCTGGCCACCGGCCTGTTCGTGGAGCACTTCAAGAAGTACGACGTGGAGTGGTCGGGCCAGAACGGCCGGACGATCTTCTTCCAGAACGAGAAGGCGTACGACGCCCCGAACCAGGCGGCCGTCCAGAACGGCAGCACCCGGGGCTTCGCGGCCTACAAGGTCGACGACAACGTGACCTCGCACGAGGGCTGGGGGCTCGGCAGCTACTGCAACTACACCGCCGACCCGACGATCATCCAGGACCACGGCTTCGAGGCTCCGACCACCGCGGGCGTGAAGTTCCACGACCTGCTCGTGGTGTCGCTCGGCGGCATGGGCCAATACGCCCACGTCATCAACAACACCGGGCCGGGCACGTCGGGGACGTCCACCGTTCCCTCCATCGTGACCTCCTACCCGTGACCGGTTGATCCCTCCGGTCACCTGGGCCGCCGCCCGAACCTCGGGCGGCGGCCCTTGGCCGTTGCGGGCGGGCTCCTTCGGCGCCTCAGTGGGCGCGCATGCCGCCCGCCAGGCGGGGCCTGCCGGCCGGCACGACGGCGGGAGCGGCGAGAGCGGTGACGGCCGCGGCCGCCGCGCACACCGCGAAGGCGTGCGCGAAGCCGACCGGCAGCCCGCGGGTGATACCGCTCGCCGCGACGGTGGAGACCACCGCCACCCCGATCGAGCCGCCCACCTCGTGGAAGGTGTTGACCACCCCCGAGGCCAGGCCGGACTCCTCCGGCCGCACCAGCGCCAGCGCCGTGGTGATGGCCGTCACGAAGACCGCGCCGACGCCCATCGCGGCGAACGCCAGGCCGGGCACCAGGACCGTCCACACCCCGGTCGTGCCACCGAGCCTGGCCGGCAGCGCCAGGCCCGCTGCCGCGACCGCCATGTCGCCGGCGGCCACCGCCCTGGCGCCCACCGCCGCGAGCAGCCGGGCGGCCAGGTGGGCGCCCAGCGCGGTGGCGACCGCCACCGGGAGGAAGGCGGCACCGGTGCGCAGCGCGCTGTAGCCGCGGACCTGCTGGAGGTAGACCGAACCGAGGAAGAACCCGGCGATCAGCAGCGTGGTGGCGACGAGCATGAGGAGCGCCCCGGCCACCACCGGCCGCCTGGTGAGCATCCGCACGTCCATCAGCGGGCGCCGGGACGCCCGTTCGACGACCGCGAAGGCTCCGGCCAGTACGGCGGCCAGCGCCAGCGGCAGCAGCACGGCGGCCGAACTCCAGTCGCTGTCCCCCGCCTTCACCAGCCCGTAGATCAACGCGCCGACGCCGCCGGTGACCAGGAGCGCGCCGGGCACGTCGACCCGGTCAGGACGCGGCGCGCGGGCGGGCACGAAGGAGGGGGTGAGGGCCAGGACGGCGAGGCCGACCGGCACGTTGACGTAGAAGATCCAGTTCCAGCCGGGCCCGCTGGTCAGCGCGCCGCCGAGCAGCACCCCCGCGGCCGAGCCCGCGCCTCCGATGCCGGCCCACACGCCGAGGGCGCGGTCGCGCTCCCGGCCCTGGAATGCGGTGGTGACCAGGGAGAGCGCGGCGGGCGAGAGCAGCGCGGCGCCGACGCCCTGCGCGGTGCGCGCTGCGAGCAGGGTGGCGGCGTTCCCGGCGAGGCCCGCGGTCAGCGAGGCGGCGGTGAAGACGCAGAGCCCGGCCAGGAAGGTGCGGCGGGCGCCGAGCACGTCCGCGAGCCGCCCGCCGAGGAGCATCAGGCCGCCGAAGCACAGCGTGTAGGAGGTGACGACCCAGGTCAGGGAGGTGCGGTCGAGGCGGAGGTCGGCGGCGATGTCGGGCAGCGCCACGTTCACCACGGTGACGTCGAGGATCAGCATGAACTGCGCGAGGCAGAGCAGCGCGAGGGCCGCCCAGCGGCGCCTGTCCGGCGCGTGCTCCGGCTGGTGGTGGTGCGGCGCGCGGTCGGGTCCGAGCACGGATTCGGTCATGACACGTCCAGGGGTGCGGAGGCGGACGGTGGAGTGGTGCGAAAGGGGCCCTATCTGAACTGTACGGCACAGTACAGATGAACTCAACGGTTCAGTTCAGTTGGCTCGCTAGACTGCCTCCATGAGCGAGCGCACGCATGCGGCCGGATCGGCCGGGGCAGCTGGGGCCTCAGGGATGCCCCAGGCCGGCGACGGACGGCACACGCCCAGCGGTCCGCGCGCCGCACGCAAGCGCCAGGACATCCTGGCGGCCGCGCGCACCCTCTTCCTGCGTGACGGGTTCGACGCGAGCGTGGACCTCATCGCCGCTCAGGCAGGCGTGTCGAAGGTGACCGTCTACAACCACTTCGGCAGCAAGCAGGCGCTCTTCGTGGAGGTCGTCAAGGACTCGCTCGACGCTCCCCTCGGCGACACCCTGGTCAGCGCCGTGGACGCGCTCGGCGAGAGCGACGACCTGCGGACCGCCCTCACCGCCGCCGCCCGCTCCTGGGTCGCCGAGGTCCGCGCCGACCGGGACATGCTGGCCGTCCGCACCCTGGTGGCACGCGAGGCGCACCGCTTCCCCGAACTCCACGAGGCGTGGCGGCACGGCGGCGGCCCCGCGGTGCACCACCCGGCGGCGGGCGCGGCGCTCGCCCGGCTGACCGCGACCGGCCGGCTGGACATCCCCGACCCCGACGTGGCGATCATGCAGCTCTACTCGCTGCTCGTCTTCCCGCACCTGGTGTTCAGCGCCTACGGCACCGAGGTCGACGACGACTTCGCGGACCGGCTGGTCACCGGCGGCGTGGAGATGTTCCTCGCCTGCTACACCCCTCGGCGCGGCTGACCGCCGCTACCCGCGGTCCGCGTCCGCCGGCTTGCGCGCCTCGATCAGGTAGCGGGTGGAGTACGTCACGAACGGCCCCTCGGACACGATGCGCTCGTGCATGTCCCGCAGCCTGTCGCGGTAGCCGCCGACGGTGAAGCCCGGCACCATCCAGATCACCTTGCGCAGGAAGTAGACCACCGCGCCGATGTCGTGGAACTCCATCCGCAGCGACTCGGGACGCAGGTCCACCACGTCGAGACCGGCGTCCGCGGCGCCCGCGCGGGCCCGGTCGGGATGGCGGCCGTTCCACCCCTCCTCCGGCTGCGGACCGAGGAAGAACTCGACCAACTCGACCGCGCTGGCCGGGCCGACGTGCTGGGAGAAGTACACACCGCCGGGCCGCAGCACCCGGGCGATCTCCTGCCACCACACGGTCACCGGATGCCGGCTGACGACCAGGTCGAAGGCCGCGTCGGCGAACGGCAGCGGCGGCTCGTCCGAGTCCGCGACGACGACCGCGCCGCGCGGGTGCAGCAGCGCGGCGGCCTTGGCCAGGTTGGGCGGCCAGGACTCGGTGGCGGCCATCAGCGGCGGCAGCGCCGGCACCCCGGCGAGCACCTCGCCGCCGCCGGTCTGGATGTCCAGCGCGGCGCCCACCTCCGCCAGCCGCTCCCCCAGCAGGCGCTGGTAGCCCCAGGAAGGGCGCTGCTCGGTTGCCCGGCCGTCCAGCCAGGAGAAGTCCCAGCCGTCGACCGACACGGAGTCGGCCTCGGCCACCAGTTCGTCGAAGGAGCGTCCCATGATCCCAGCATGACGCCCGGCCCGGCGCCGCACCAAGTGCGTTTTCCGGGCCGGGCGTCACCGTATGCGCCGGATCGTCAGCTCGCCGTGCAGGTCAGTGCCGGCACCGCCCCGGAGCCCGTGCCCTGGAAGCCGAAGCTCGTACTCGCCGAGGCGCCGAGCGCGCCGTTGTAAGCCGCGTTGACCGCCGACACCGACGCGCCGCTCTGCGTGACGGTGGCGTTCCACGCGTTGGTGATCCGCTGGCTGCCGCCGTACGTCCAGCCGACCTTCCAGCCGTGGATCGCCGAACTCCCGCTGGTCACCGTCACGTCGGCGGTGAAGCCGCTGCCCCAGTCGTTGCTGACCTTGTACGTCGCCGTGCAGCCGCCCGCGGGCGGCGGGTTGGTGCCGCCGCCCGCCGCGGTGGTCGCGGTCACCGGCGCGGAGGCGGCCGACACGTTGCCCGCCGCGTCGCGCGCCTTGACGGTGTACGTGTACGCGGTGGACGCGGCGAGCCCGCTGTCGGTGAAGGACGTCCCGGTCACCGAACCCGCCAACTGGGTTCCCCTGTATACGTCGTAGCCGGTGACGCCGACGTTGTCGGAGGACGGCGACCAGGAGAGCGAGGCGGTCGACGCGGTGGTCCCGGCGACGGTCACGCCGCCCGGCGCGCTCGGCGCCTGCGTGTCACCCCCCGGGTTCCCGCCGCCGGTCGAGGCGGCGAAGGAGAAGCTGTTGGTGGCCAGCCCCTGACCGCCCTGCCACACCTCGAACCCGGCCTCCGCGTCGATCAGATAGTGCGCCGCGTTGACCGAACCGCGGCTCACCGCGTCGTCGATCAGCGCTTTCACGTCGAGCCCGGAGAAGGAGGTGCCGCCGCCCTGCAGCACGTACGAGACGATCTTCCACGAGGTCTGGTTGCCGGTCCACACGTCCCAACTGTGCCCCGCGGCAGAGGAGGTCCCGGTCTTCCCGCCGAACGGCTGCACTCCGCCGCGGCTGTTGAGCCAGATCATGATCTCGGTGCCGTCCGGCTGGCCGGTGGTGGTCGGCGTCGAGTTGATCCAGAGGTCGTACGCGACGTCGTACGCGCCGGAACCGACCTGGGTCGTGTTCCACGACGAGGTCGCGCTGCCCAGCTTGCTGATCTGGATCGGCAGCCCGCTGTTGGGGGTGCAGTCGCCCCAGTGACAGCCCTTGAAGATCGACGGGTACGTGGCGGGCGCGCCGCTGGTCGTCAGGTTGAAGTTCGCGGTGTCGATCGACCAGCCGGTGCCGCCGTTGTAGCTGATGCACTGCTGTGTGGTGGAGTTCCACTCGTTGGCCTGGATGGTGTAGTCGCCGGCGGCGATGGTGCCTTGGGGCTCACAGGTGGTGGTGGCCGCGTGGGCGGGTTGCGCCAGCGTCACCGGCAGCAGCAGGGCCGCTGCGGCGGTGGCCGCCGCGGCGGCCGTGCGCAGGCGGTGGCGGAGCGGCCGGTGGCCTAGTGGGGGGTGGGAGCGGACGAGAAGGCGTTTCACGGGAAGTTCCTTCCGTACGTGGGGGGATGGCCGGTTCCACGCGGACGCTTGGGAGCGCTCCCATTTCTCCGGACCGCCTCACATGAAGCCAGGGGGCGCGGGCGGCGTCAAGAGTGCGCGTTGGCTTCAGGACGTGAAGGGGGGCGCGGGGGAGGTCGGTTGCGGGGGTCGGGGGCCGGTGGGCCTCCGACCGGTCCGCGCGGGTGGGGGGTACGCCCCGCCGCTCC
>NZ_JAZEWV010000027.1:0-89598 GCF_036353415.1 Actinacidiphila polyblastidii | reverse complement strand
GGGGGGCCTTCCACCCCCCGACCGCCCGGCTGCCGTCACCCCCCTCCCGCCGTCGGCGGCCGAAACTAAGCTGTTCCGCATGACCTCACAGCGCCGCGCGTTCGACCGCACCCACACCGACGAGCTGGCCGCCTTCGTCCAGGCGAGCCCGACGCCGTACCACGCGGTCGCGACGGCCGCCGCCCGGCTGGAGAAGGCCGGCTTCCGGCAGGTCACCGAGGCCGAGCCGTGGGACGGCGACAGCGGCGGCCGGTACGTCCTGCGCGGCGGCGCGATCATCGCCTGGTACGTCCCGGAGGGCGCCCGGCCGCAGACGCCGTACCGGGTGATCGGCGCGCACACCGACTCGCCGAACCTGCGGGTCAAGCCGCGGCCCGACATGGGCGCCGCCGGCTGGCGGCAGGTGGCGGTGGAGATCTACGGCGGCCCGCTGCTCAACAGCTGGCTCGACCGCGACCTCGGACTGGCCGGCCGGCTGTCGCTGCGCGACGGCTCCACCCGCCTGGTCGACGTGGACCGGCCGCTGCTGCGCGTCGCGCAGCTCGCCGTGCACCTGGACCGCGGGGTCAACGACAACGGCCTGGCGCTGGACCGCCAGCGCCACCTGCAGCCGCTGTGGGGCCTCGGCCACGCCGAGGACGGCGACCTGATCGACTTCCTCGCCGCGGAGGCCGGGCTGGCCGCCGACGACGTGGCCGGCTGGGACCTGATGACCTACGACGTCCAGCCGCCCGCCTACCTCGGCCGGGACCGCGAACTCCTCGCCTCGCCGCGGCTGGACAACCTGCTGTCCGTGCACGCCTGCACCGCCGCGCTGATCGCCGCCGCCGCGCACGGCGACGGACTCCCGTACATCCCGGTGCTCGCCGCCTTCGACCACGAGGAGAACGGCAGCGAGTCCGACACCGGCGCCCAGGGCCCGCTGCTCGGCAACGTGCTGGAGCGCTCGGTGCACGCGCGCGGCGGCACCTTCGAGGACCGGCTGCGGGCGCTCGCCGGCACGGTGTGCGTGTCCTCGGACGTCGGCCACGCGGTGCACCCCAACTACGCCGAGAAGCACGACCCGACGCACCACCCGCGGGCCAACGGCGGCCCGATCCTGAAGACCAACGTCAACCAGCGCTACGCCACCGACGGCAGCGGGCGCGCGGTGTTCGCCGCCGCCTGCGAGCGCGCCGGCGTGCCGTTCCAGCACTTCGTCTCCAGCAACGCCATGCCGTGCGGGACCACCATCGGCCCGATCACCTCGGCGCGGCACGGCATCACCACCGTCGACGTCGGCGTGCCGATCCTGTCCATGCACTCCGCGCGCGAACTGTGCGGCGCCGACGACCCGCACCTGCTGGCGAGCGCGTTGTACGCCTTCCTGCGCGGCTGACCGCGCCGGGCGGGCGCTGGCCAGGGGAAAGGTTCGGTGAACGGTTCGCGGACTGTGACAAGCCTGTGTCCGGCGCGTCTATCCGATGAGAGGGCCAACTGATTTACTCGCGGCCATGAGTGAGAACCAGCCACCTCCGTATGGCGGCACTCCGGGGGGGCAACCCGGACCCTACGGACAGAATCCCTACGGTGAGAACCCGTACCAGCAGCCCGGCGGCATCCCCGGCCAGCCCGGCCCCTACGGCCAGCCGCAGCAGCCCGGCGGCGTCCCGTCCTACCCCGGCGCGCCCGGCGCCGACTACGCCGCCTACGGGCAGCAGCCGGCGGGCATGCCGCCGCTGGCGAACTGGGGCTGGCGCTTCCTGTCCGGCCTGATCGACGCCGTGATCGTCGGCGTCGTGGCCATCGTGGTGTCCCTCGCGACCAACCAGCTCGTCGCCGACCTGGTGAACATCGCGGGCGTCGTCGTCCTCGGCTACATGGAGGGCACCACCGGCCAGACGCCCGGCAAGATGGCGGTCGGCACCCGCACCCTGCGCGAGGCCGACGGCCAGCTGCTGGGCGCGGGCCGCGCCATCGGCCGCCGCTTCCTGCACATCCTGGACGCGCTGCCCTGCCTGCTCGGCTACCTGTGGCCGGCCTGGGACGCCAAGCGCCAGACCTTCGCCGACAAGATCGTCAGCTCGGTGGTCATCAAGCCCTGACCCCAGGGCGCAGCACCCGTCCCCACGGTCCGCTCCCGGCGCTTTTCCCGCACCCGCGGGAGAAGCGCCGCTTCATTTCCGCCCCGGGCCCCGCCGTTGATTGCGGGTCAGAACCCCGGGTAGGCGGGCGTCGAGGGGAACTCCCCTCGCCGGAACACCACTTATGGAGGCGAGCGCCGTGGGCATCGGAGGCTGCATCTTGCTGATCGCGGCCGGTGCGATCATCACCTTCGCGACCGACTGGCACGCGAAGGGCGTCAACATGGACCTGCTCGGCCTGATCATGATGGCCGTGGGTGCGATCGGCCTGGCCGCCTACGTGAGCATCTTCAAGCGTCGGCGCATACCCCCGACCGCCGACGGCGACGTGCCGCCGGTCGTCGAGGAGCGCTACTACCCGGGCGGCCGCTACTGAGCCGTCCCGCCCCGGCCGGCGGCGCGGCGGCTATCGCCCGTCCGGCTCGTCGAGACCCGCGAGGACCAGCGCCAGCCGGGAGTCACCGGTGGCGGTGAGCCGCACCGGGACACCCCAGTCCTGCTGGTGCACATGGCAGGCCGGATACGGGTTGGCGGGGTCGTCGTCGCAGGACGCGGCCATCGCCGACACGTGCAGCACACCCTCGGACACCCCGGGGTCGAGCACCAGGTCGCGGAAGAGGTCCGTGCCCTTGCCCGCGCCCTCCGTGAGCAGCTCCGGCGGCGTCGAGCTGACCAGCAGCCGGGTGGACGGGCCGTACCGCTCGTCCAGCTTCTGGCCGGCGGGCGCCGAGAAGACCACGTCGAGCCGGAAGGGGCCGGCCGCCACGTCGGTCGCGGCCCGCCGGGTGCGGTGCGCGACCGCCTCGACCCGTACCGCCTCCTCCGGCAGGTGCATCCGGGTCAGCCGGTGCCGCGCCGACTCCACCACCACGATGTCGCCGTCCACGACCACCGCGTCCGACGGCTCCCGCAGATCGGTCGCCAGCGTGGTGACCTCGCCGCTCGCCGGGTCGTAGCGGCGCAGCGCGTTGTTGTACGTGTCGCTGACCGCGACCGAGCCGTCCGGCAGCGCGGTGACGCCCAGCGGATGCTGCAACAGGGCCTGCCCGGCCGGGCCGTCGCGGTGCCCGAAGTCGAAGAGCCCGGTGCCGACCGCGGTACGGATCACGTACCCCTCGTCCCCGTCGTCGTCCGTCCCCCGCTCCGCCCAGCGCACCGCGGACGTCTCGGAGTCGGCGATCCACAGCCGCGAGCCGGCCGCCGAGAGCCCCGAGGGCTGCGCGAACCACGCGTCGGCCGCGTACCCGTCGACCAGACCCTCGTTGGTGGTGCCGGCGGCGACCTCGATCCGGTCGGCCGCCGGGTCGTACGTCCACAGCTGGTGCACGCCGGCCATCGCGATCCACACCCGGTCCTCGAACCAGGCCACGTCCCACGGCGAGGACAGCGCCACCTCGCGGGCCGGCCCCGAGGTCGGCGAACCCTGCCACCACTGCCGGCCGGTGCCGGCCACCGTCGTCACCCGGCCGGTCTCCAGGTCGACCCGGCGCAGCGCGTGGTTCACGGTGTCCGCGACGATCACCTCGCCCCCGGGCAGCAGCGCCAGGCCCTGCGGCTCGCTGAACCGCGCGGTGGCCGCGTCGCCGTCCGCCAGGCCGCGCTCGCCGGTGCCGATCCTGCGCACCACGCTCTCGCCGTCCGCGGCCAGCTCCACCAGGGCGTGCCGGGTCGAGTCCGAGACCAGGTAGTGCCCCGAGCCGGGCAGCGCCAGCGCCTTGCCGGGGAACCGCAGGTCGGTGGCGACCGGCTCCGGCGGCACGTACACCCCGTCGCCGCGGCGCAGCGTGCCCTTCGCGGCGTGCTCCTTCTCCAGCCGCGTCACCAGCTTCTCCAGCGCGTGCGCGTGCCCCTCGCCGGCGTGCTGGGCGACCACGTAGCCCTCCGGGTCGATCACCACCAGCGTCGGCCAGGCCCGCACCGCGTACTGCTTCCAGGTGGCCAGCTCCGGGTCGTCCAGCACCGGGTGGTGCACCTCGTAGCGCTCCACCGCGTCGGCGACCGCCTGGTGCTCGGCCTCGTGCACGAACTTCGGCGAGTGCACGCCCACGATCACCACGGTGTCGCGGTGCCGCTCCTCCAGCTCCCGCAGCTCGTCCAGGACGTGCAGGCAGTTCACACAGCAGAACGTCCAGAAGTCCAGGATGGTGATCGATCCCCGCAGGTCGGCGAGGGTGAGCTGGTTGTCGCCTGTGTTCAGCCAGCCGCCCCTGCCGACCAGCTCGGGGGCCCGGACGCGTGCACGTGCAGTCATGAACCCATCCAACAGCATTCCCGGGGGTAGACATTCCCCCATGAAATACGTGGTGCGAGAGAAGATGTTCGCCATCGGCGACGACTACTGGATCGAGGACGAGCACGGCCGCCGCGCGTTCTACGTCGACGGCAAGGTGCTCCGCGTCCGCGAGACGCTGGAACTCCAGGACCCCGGCGGCGCGGTGCTGGCCGTCATCCACAAGAAGCTGCTCAGCCTGCGGGACGCCATGACCGTCGAGCGCGACGGGCAGGTCCTGGTGACCGTCAAGAAGAAACGGCTGGCCTTCCTCCACGACGTCTACCGCGCGGAGCTCGCCTCCGGCGAGGAGCTGGAGGTGCGCGGCGACCTCATCGACAAGGAGTACGACATCGAGTACGAGGGGGAGCGGCTCGCCCGGATCTCCCGCCGCTGGTTCTCCCTGCGGGACGCCTACGCGATCGACGTCGAGCGGGAGGACGCGGACCCGGCGATGCTGATCGCCGTCGCGGTGTGCGTCGACCGGCTCGTGGACAAGGAGCACCACTCGGAGTAGGCGCCGCGTGGTCCGGCTTCCCGCCGTGGCCGGTCAGGCGGTTCCCGCGCCCTTGAGGGGGTGCACCTTGCGAGGCGGCGGTGAGCCCCCGCCAGGGGCGCGGGGAACCGCGCGGGCCACCCGCCACCGGCGGACGGTCCGGGACGGGCCCGGAGGGGCAGGAGGTGCCGCTCACCGCAGGGCGGGCCGCGGAAGACCCAGGCGGCGGTCGCGCAGCACCGGGAACTCCGCCCGGACGGCCGCCACCCGTCCGGGATCGAGCGTGACGCTCACCGCCTCCTCGCCGTCCCCGCCCTCCGCGAGCACCTCGCCCCACGGGTCGACGACGAGGCTGTGCCCCGCCTGCCGCACGCCCGCGTGCGTGCCGGCCGTCCCGCACGCCAGCACGAAGCTCTGGGACTCCACCGCCCGCGCCTGGACGAGCAGCCGCCAGTGCGCCCGCCGCCGCGCCGGCCACCCGGCGGGGACCACGAGGGTCTGGGCGCCGGCGTCGAGGAGCAGCCGGAACTGCTCGGGGAAGCGCAGGTCGTAGCAGGTGGCGAGGCCGAGCACGGTCTGCGGCAGCCGCGCGGTGACGATGTCCGCGCCCGCGGCCATCAGCGCCGCCTCCCCCTCGTCGAAGCCGAAGCGGTGGATCTTGCGGTAGGCGGCGTGCAGGGCGCCGTCCGGCGCGAACAGCAGCGAGGTGTTGTACAGCTCCGCGCCGTCCAGGGTGTCCGCGCGCTCGACGATCGAACCGGCGTGCAGCCACACCCCCGCGGCGCGCGCCGCGGCGGCCATCGCGGTCGCCGTGGGCCCGCCCGCGACCGGCTCCGCCCCGGCCGCGAAGGACTCCGCCGCGAACGCGCCGACCGGCCACAACTCGGGCAGCACGACAAGATCGGCGCCGCGCTGCCCGCGTACCATCTCCGCGACACGGGTGCGCCGGTCGGCGACCGTTTCGCTCGGGTCGACGTCGATCTGGAGAAGCGTTGCGCGCACCGGGTCACCGCCCATACGTTGGGTCGTCAAGTCGGGCCTACCATCGTCACTCGAAAGCACTGCGTGGGCGCCCGCGCGCAGCGTAACTTAGGCGCCAACCGCCACGACCGCGCACCGACCGTCGAGGGGTCCCGTGACCGTCCACAGCAAGCTCCAGCCGTACATCGACGCCTGGACCCACTCCATAGAGTCCATCAACGACCTCGTCGCGCCGCTCACCGAGGGGGAGTGGAACCGCCGCACGGAGTGCCCGTACTGGTCGGTGCGCGACGTCGTCTCCCACGTCATCGGCTTCGAGTGCGAGCTGCTCGGCGACCCGCGCCCGATCCACAGCCTGCCCAGCGACCTGCGCCACATCACCAGCGAGGCCGCCCGCTACACCGAGGTGCCGGTGGACATCCGCCGCCACCACACCGCGCCCGAGATGACCTCGGAGCTGGAGTACACGATCATCCGCAGGTCGCGGCAGCTGCGCAACGAGACCCGGCAGCCCGACGCCGAGGTGCGCGCCATCGGCGGCGGCGAGGTGCTCCTGGAGGAGCAGCTGTGGGCGCGGGTCTTCGACGTGTGGGTGCACGAGCAGGACCTGCGGCGCGCCCTCGGCAAGCCGGCCAACCTCGCCTCCCCCGCCGCCGTGCTGTCCCGCGACTACGCGCTGCGCGCGCTGCCGAAGCTGGTCGCGCACGACGCCGGCGCCAAGCCGGGCTCCGCTGTGGTCTTCGACGTGCACGGCCCGCTGGAGTTCATGCGCACCGTCCGGGTCAGCCCCGAGGGGCGCGGCTCGATCGACTCGGCGGTCTCGCTCGGCCCCGCGGCCACCTTCGTGGTGGACTGGGAGACCTTCGTACGGCTGCTGTGCGGCCGCGTGCGGCCGGCCTCGGTGAGCGCCGACCGGCTGAAGGCCGAGGGCGACGCGGAGCTCGTCGAGGCGATCCTCGCGCACATCGCGGTCACCGACTGAACGCCCCAACAGCCCACGGGTCACAGGGAGTTCGCAGACGGGGCAGACATTGTACGGACCGTGAGGCCGTGGTGACGGTGCGACGGGGAAAGAGTGGGTTTCCCCGCGTGACAAGGGGGTTGGCCGAGTAGGGTGAGGCGCAATCGCGCTCATCCGGCCTCCCGCCACGAGGTACCGATCGATGTCAGCTCACGGCTCCGCCTCGTTATCCCCTCTCCCTTCTCCCTCCGGGCACGGCACGACCGGGCGCACCGCGGCGCCGCGCAGGCCGTCGGCCGCCCGGTCGCTCGGCCTCCCGCTGGCCGTGGTCGTGGCGTCGGGCGCGGTCTGCGCCTGGACCGCCGCGCGGGCGGCGGCGCAGGACCGGCCGCTCGTGACCGCGGCCGGCGCACTGGCAGCCGCGCTGCTCGGCCTGACCGTCGCGCTGGCGATGTCCCGCCACCGGCTGGCCGGCGAATACCGCACCCGCACCGAGTCGTTGCGCGCCGAGGCGACGCGCACCGCGGCCGCCTACGCCGAGGCGGCGCGGCGGACGTCCGCCGACCTGGAGGCCGTGCAGCGGCGGGCGCGCGAGGCCGAGGTGCGGCGGCGGACCGCCGCGGAGGCCGAGGCGTCGCTGCGTACCGCGCTGAAGGCGGAGACCACCCGGGCCGCCGCCCTGGAGGGCGAGACGGCCCGGCTGGCCGAGGTGACCATCCCGCTGGCGGTGGACCGGCTGCGGGCCGGCGACTCCGCGGACACCGTGCTGTCCCGGCTGCCGCAGCCCGGCGGCGCCGCCCACCGGCGGCTGCTCGACGTGCTGGTGGGGGAGATCGGCGCCAGCGAGCGGATGCGCGCGGCCGCGATGGCGGTGTGCGCGAGCGCGGCCGGGCGGGCCCAGGCGCTGACCACCTCGCTCCTGGCCGACCTGCGGGAGATGGAGGACCGGCACGGCGAGGAGGTGCTCGCCGACCTGCTGCACCTGGACCACGGCACCGCGCAGACCGGCCGCCTCGCGGACAGCATCGCGGTGCTCACCGGGGCGCGTTCCGGCCGCCGCTGGACCCGGCCGATCGTGATGGAGAGCGTGCTGCGCGGCGCGCTCGGCCGGATCGGCGCGTACCAGCGGGTGCGCCTGCACTCGGTGAGCACGTCGGCGGTGGCCGGCCACGCCGCCGAGGGCGTGATGCACGCGCTGGCCGAACTCATGGACAACGCCTGCACCTTCTCGCCGCCCTCGGAGGAGGTCCACGTCTACGTCCAGGAGACCCACGCCGGCGTCGTGGTGACCATCGAGGACGCGGGGCTGGCGATGCGGGACGCCACCCTGGCGCGTGCCGAGAGGCTGGTGTCCGGAGAACCGCTGGACCTGCGGGCGCTGTCCGGCACCCGGATCGGCCTCGCGGTGGTCGGCTGCCTGGCGCGCAAGCACGGGCTGCTGGTGTCCTTCCGGCCGTCCTCGCGCGGCGGCACCGGCGTCGTCGTGCTGATCCCGCCGAGGGTGCTCACCCGCACCCCCGAGGACTTCCCACGGCCCGAGGACTTACCGCAGCCCGAGAGCTTCCCGCAGCCCGAGGACTTCCCGCAGCCCGAGGACTTCCCACGGCCCGAGGACTTACCGCAGCCCGAGGCGGGCGGGACCGGGCCGGGCGGGGGCTGGGACGCCGGCCGGGTGGCGCGCGCGCAACTGACGGCCGGCGACGAGGAGTCGCGGGAGCGCTCCCCCGTGCACACCCGGCCGTACTCCGACGGCGTCCCCGACGTGGCAGGCCCCCCCGACCCGGTACCCGGCGGCGGCCCGCACTTCCCGCTGCCGAAGCGGCAGCGCGGCCGGACGCTGGCCTCGTCCCGGCACGCCGGCCCCGCCGCCGACCCGGACGGCGGCGCCGCCGGACCGACGCCCGAGGAGGAGGCCCGCGCCGCCCGCTCCCGGGCCACCGCGGGCTCCCGCTTCAGCGCCTTCCGCGAGGCGGTCGGCGGCGGCCGTCCGGCGGAACGCACCCAGGACCTGGGGGACTTCGGCCCGCAGGAGCGGCCCACCGAACGCGCCCAGCCCGCCCAGCACGGCGGACACGAGGCCCACGGCGCCCACGTACCGGCACAGGGGCACGGACAGGCACACGCACAGCCGCAGGCACACGCACAGGCACAGGCACACGCGCAGGACCAGCACCACGCCTCGTCGTACGGCGCGGACGCACGGGCCGCCGGACGGGCGGCCGAGGAGGACGGGGGCGGGCCCGGCGGGGCCGGCTCCGCGGTGACCGGAGGAGGGGACGGCGTCAGATGACGGCGAGCGAGCGTGAGGACCACCCGGACCTGCTGCTGGAGAAGCTGGTGACGCGCACCGCGGGCGCCCGCCACGCGGTGCTGCTGTCCCGCGACGGGCTCAAGCTCTGCCTGTCGCCGGGGCTGTCCGTCGACCAGGCGGACCAACTCGCGGCGATAGCCTCGGGCATCCAGGCGCTCGCGCACGGCGCGTCCGCGGAGTTCGGCGACGGCACCGGCGGGGTGCGGCAGTCGATGACGGAGTTCCACGGCGGTGTGCTGTTCATCGTCGGCGCGGGCGAGGGCGCGCACCTCGCGGTGGTCGGCGACGAGTCCGCGGACGCCGGGGTGATCGGGTACCGGATGAACGAACTGGTCGGGCGGATCGACGGCTTCCTGCGCGACGACCCGCGCACCGGCAGCAGAGCCGGCCTGCGCGGGAAGCTCTCGGCATGACCCGGGGGCCGGTCAACAGCGGCGAACCCGACCGGCTCTACACCCTCACCGGCGGCCGCGCCCCGGCGTCGGCCTCGGCCTTCGACCTGGTGACGCTCGTGGTCGGCGAGGGCGAACCGGCCCGCGGCATGCAGTCCGAGCACATCCGTATCCTGCGGATGTGCCACCGGCCGGTGGCTGTGGTGGAGTTGTCCGCGCGGCTCGCCCTGCCGGTGGGCGTGGTGAAGGTGCTGCTGGGCGACCTGCTGGCGGCGGGCCGGATCAGCGCCCGCCCCCCGCGGTCGGCGGCGCACGGCGGCGAGCACCGGCCGCCACCGCCCGACACTCTGAAGAAGGTGCTGCGTGCACTCCAGAACCTCTGAACTCCCCGGCCTCCACGGCCTCTCGGCCTTCGCCGGGGCGCCGGCGCCGCCGCCGTACCCGGAACGCCCGCTGCTCGGGCCGCCGTTGCGCGACAGCGCGCGCGAGGGGCTGAAGATCGCGATCGTCGGCGGCTTCGGCGCGGGCAAGACGACGATGGTCGGCGCGATCAGCGAGATACCGCCGCTGAGCACCGAGGAGACGATGTCGGGGGCGGGCGTCGGCATCGACGAGCCGGTCGGGGCGAGCCGCAAGACCCGCACCACCGTGGCCTTCGACTTCGGCCGCATCACGCTGGACGAGGAGCGGGTGCTCTACCTCTTCGGGGCGCCGGGCCAGGAGCGCTTCTGGTTCCTGTGGGACCGGCTGTTCTCCGGCACGCTCGGCGCGGTGGTGCTCGTCGACACCCGGCGGATCGCCGACTCCTGGTACGCGATCGACCGCCTGGAGCACCTCGGCGTGCCGTTCGTCGTGGCCCGCAACAACTTCTCCCCGCCCGACCACTCCCTCGACGAGCTGCGCGACGCCCTCACCCTGCCGCCCCACGTCCCCCTCGTCGACTGCGACGCGCGCAAGCGGCACTCGGTCAAGCGCGTCCTGATCGCCCTGACCCGCCACGTCATCGCCCGCACCGCGGACCCCGCGGGCCCGGCAGGACCCGCCGGGCCGTGGCCGGCGGCCTGGCCGGGGGGCGCGCCGTGACACCCGGCGGCGCACCGCACACGCTGCCCGCCGCGGTCCGCCTGGACAGCCGCGCGCTGGCCGCCGGCGACGGCGTGTACCCCGAACTGCGGCGGCGGTACGGGCCGGTCGCCCCGGTCCTGCTGGAGGGCGAGGTGCCCGCGTGGCTCGTGCTGGGCTACCGCGAGGTGCGGTACGTGACGGCCCACCCCGAGCTGTTCGCCCGCGACTCGCGGCGCTGGAACGCCTGGGACCGGGTCCCCCGCGACTGGCCGCTGCTGCCGTACGTGGCGCGTTCGGCCTCGGTGCTCACCGCCGAGGGCGCCGAGCACCGCCGCAAGGCCGGTGCGATCACCGACGTGCTCTCCGGTGTCGACCCGTTCGGGCTGCGGACGTCGGCGGAACGGGCGGCGGACGCCGCGATCGACCGCTTCGCGGGCGCCGGGCGGGCCGAACTGATGGCGCAGTACGCGGGCCAGGTGCCGCAGCGGGTGATGGCCGGACTGCTCGGCCTGCGCGACGACGAGGCCCTCGAAATCGAGGAGGACGTCGCCGCCACCCTCGGCGACGACGGGCCGCGGGCCGCCGCCGCGCACGCCCGCATCCACGGCACCGTGCAGGTGCTGCTCGAACGCGGCAGGCGGCAGCCGGGCGCCGACCTGGCGTCCCGGCTGCTGGCGCACCCGGCGCGGCTCACCCACGACGAGGCGGTGCAGGACCTCATCGCGCTCCTCGCCGCCGCGGTGCGGCCGACCGCCGACTGGATCGGCAACACGCTGCGGCTGATGCTCACCGACGACCGGTTCGCGGTGTCGCTGTCCGGCGGCCGGCGCAGCGCCGGGCAGGCGCTCGCCGAGGTGCTGTGGACGGACAGCCCGGCGCAGAACGTCGTCGGCCGCTGGGCCGTGCACGACGCCCCGCTGGGCGGGCGGCACATCCGGCGCGGCGACTGCCTGGTGCTCGGCCTCGCGGCCGCCAACGCCGACCCGCAGGTGTGCCCCTATCCGCGCGACGGCGGGCCGGCGGCGGGTCCGGCGGCGGCCGGCAACCAGGCGCACCTGTCCTTCAGCCACGGCGAGCACGGCTGCCCGGCGCCCGCCCCCGAACTCGCCGAGGCGATCGCCACCGCCGCCGTCGAGGTCCTCCTCGACCGCCTCCCCGACCTGCGCCTCGCCTGCCCTCCCGAGGCGCTCACCTGGCGCCCCTCGCTCTGGTCCCGCGGCCCGGCGACGCTGCCGGTGGCGTTCACCGCGCTGGTGTAGCGGGCTGCGGGGCCGGGCCGGCGGGCGGGCGGCGCGACGCCGGGCGCGCATCGCCCTTTCCGGCCATCAGGCCGCGTACGCCAGGGTGCGGACCGGATCGGCGCGGCCGGAGCGGGGGCGGTCGCCACGGCCGGGGCGGGGGAGGCGGCTGCGGGGGCTACGGGGTCACGGGGAGGCGGGGTCAGTCGGCGACGCGGGCGCGGTCCGTGCGGTGGACGCTCTCCACCCGGCTCACCGCGATCCGTTCGCGCTCCAGGCGCTCGCTGCCGCGGCGCAGCCGAAGGATCTGGGTGGTGCCGACGGCCTGGAGGACGAAGACCGTGCTCCAGGCGATGCGGTAGTCGTCGCCGGTCGCGTCGAGCAGCAGGCCGATCGCCAGCAGGGTGAGCATCGAGGCGGTGAAGCCGCCGATGTTGACGATGCCGGAGGCGGTGCCGAAACGCTCCGGCGGGTTGGCCGGGCGGGCGAAGTCGAAGCCGATCATCGAGCCGGGGCCGCAGGCCCCCAGCACCACGCACAGCACGACGAGCAGCCACGTCGGGTCCTGGCCGCCCGGCCAGCCGAGCACCGCCGCCCACGCCGCGGCGGTCGCGCCGATCACCCCGAGGGTCAGCGGCATGCGCAGCCCGTGGTGGCGGGCGATGAGCTGCCCGAAGAGCATGCCGAAGACCATGTTCGCCACCACGACCAGGGTCAGCAGGCCGCCGGCCGCGCCGCGGGAGAGCCCCTGGTCCTCGACCAGGTACGGCATCCCCCACAGCAGCAGGAAGACCATGCCGGAGAACTGGGTGGTGAAGTGCGTCCACATGCCGAGCCGGGTGCCGGGCTCCCGCCAGGCGTCGGAGATCTGGCGGCGCACGTACGCGAGGCCGGCGTGTTCGGCGGGCGCGGGCTCGTACCCCTCGGGGTGGTCCTTGAGGAAGAGCGCGACCAGGACGAGGACGGCCGCGCCGCCGATCGCGGTGCCGAGGAAGGTCGGCGTCCAGCCGGCGGAGTGCAGCAGCCGGGACAGCGCGACCGTGGAGACGAGGTTGCCCGCGACGCCGAAGAGCGCGGCGCCCTGCGCGATCATGGGGCCGCGCCGGGCCGGGAACCAGCGCGAGCCCAGCCGCAGGACGCTCACGAAGGTCATCGCGTCGCCGCAGCCGAGCACCGCGCGGGCGGCCAGCGCCGTGCCGTACGTGTGCGACAGGGCGAACGCGCCCTGGCCCGCGGTGAACAGCACCGCGCCGAGCATCAGCACCTTCTTGGTGCCGAGCGAGTCCACCATCAGGCCGACGGGTATCTGCATGCCCGCGTAGACCAGCACCTGGAGGATGGAGAAGCTGGACAGCGCGGAGGCGCCGATGTGGAAGCGGGCGGCCGCGTCGATGCCGGCCACGCCCAGGCTGGTGCGGTGGACGACCGCGACGAGGTAGACGAGGGTGCCGATGCCCCAGACCAGGGCGGCGCGCCGGCCGCCGGGCGGGTCGCCCGGCAGCGTCCTCGCGGGCACCGTCCCCGTGGTCACGACTCGCCCCTGGCCAGGGTGTTGACCCAGGAGATGTGCCGGCCGACGACGGCGGCCGCGGTCTGCGCCGCGCCGTCGCGCAGCGCCTGGAGGATCTCGGTGTGCTCGGCGAGGTTCTTGGCCACCCGGCTCGGCTCGGCGTGCATGGTGGCCACGCCCATCCGCAACTGGCGGTCGCGGAGCTGGTCGTAGAGCTGGGCGAGGATGCGGTTGCCCGCGGCGCGGACGATCTCGGCGTGGAAGCAGCGGTCGGCGGCGGCGAAGGCCGCCAGGTCGCCGGCCGCGGCGTGTTCGCGCTGCTCGGCGAGGGACTCCTCCAGCCGCGCGATCAGCCGCGGCGGCGCCGCGCCGACCACCTTGGCCACGGCGTGCTGCTCGACGAGCAGCCGCGTCTCCACCACGTCGGCGATCTCCTGCGCCGACACCGGCAGCACCAGGGCGCCCTTCTTCGGGTAGAGCTTGAGCAGTCCCTCGGCCTCCAGCCGCAGCAGCGCCTCGCGCACCGGCGTGCGCGAGACCCCCACCGCGTCGGCG
The DNA here is from genome assembly GCF_036353415.1 of Actinacidiphila polyblastidii. NCBI lineage: Bacteria > Bacillati > Actinomycetota > Actinomycetes > Kitasatosporales > Streptomycetaceae > Actinacidiphila > Actinacidiphila polyblastidii. Next base: position 75,697 of record NZ_JAZEWV010000027.1, on the reverse strand, counting down.
AGGTCCCCCTCGGTGAGCAGCGTGCCGCCCTCGTAACTGCGGTCCAGCACAGCGGACTTCACATGCAGGTAGACCCGCTCGGCGGCGGGGGGCGCCTTGACGGCGGCAGAACCAGAGGCATCCATGATGCGCACATCATAGATACAACACCCGCGCAGACGGCAGCCTCGTCCGCGATCCGGACGTGATCCGGACGTGATCCGGACGCGCCGCCTCCTGCGGACCGCTGCTACGATCGGCCGGTTTTCCGACTCGCGTGCCCACCAGGCACGCTGGAGCCGGACGTCCGGGGAGGGAACCCATGCGAAGAATGACGGCGCTCCTGGGGGCGGCGGCGCTCGCCGTGCCCGCGCTGATATCGGTGACCGCCGAGCCCGCGCAGGCGGCGAGCGGATCGGTGACGGTGACCACGCTCACCCGCGCGGGCGGGAAGATCACCACACAGTTGACGATCATGAACCTCACCACGGGATCGCTCTACAACGGGACGTCGGGCAAGGCCGTCGCGCTGCCCAAGGGCCGCTACGCGGTCAGCACCGACATCTGGAACAACCAGGACGACACCGACACCCTCGGCGCCCAGGTCGTCACGGTGTCCGACTCGAACGTCGCGACCACGATCGACGCGCGCAAGGGCAAGCCGCTCACGGTGGGCCTGAGTTCGAGCCCGGGCACGGGCTACTCCCAGACCCTGCAGGCGCACGTCTGCGGCGGCTCCAACCTGTCCCTCCAGATGGGCCTCGCAGGCGGCAGCAACAACGCCGGCCACATGTACGTGATCCCGAACGCGTCGAAGGACGTGCAGTTCGGCTATCTCTCGCTGTGGCAGAAGGGCTCCGACACGCTGATCGCCAAGGGCGGCTACACCGGCCTGCCCAGCGCCCCGGGCGGCACCTTCGCCCGGGGCAACATGACCACCGTCTCCGTCCAGGCGCGGCGCGGCCCGCAGGAAGGGCGGTACGGCAGCCTCTACGTCGAACCGAAATACACCACCTGCACCACGGGCATGCCCGGCCAGCTGCTCAACGACGCCTTCCCGTACACCACCACCCTGCACCTGACCGCGGGCACCTGGACCCTCCAGGCCGAGGACGAGGCCGACGCGAGCGGCGGTACGGAGATCGTCGGCGACCTGTACCGCACCGTGAGCGCCGCGCCCGGCACCGCGCCGCTCTCGCAGATCTTCTACCGGTCCGCCTGGGGACCGGCCCGCACCCTGCCGTACGTGTTCGCCGGTCGCCTCGGGTACGACACGGGCGAGGCGTTCGACGACCCCTCGACGACCGGCTTCGAGGCGAGCGAGCGCAGCACCGCGCAGCTGAGCTTCGGCAGCACGGTCCTCGCCAGGGGCACGGTGACCGACTGGGGAGGTCCGGACAGCACCTTCTACTCCGGTATGAAGTCCACCGGCTGGTACACCCTGGCCGTCACCTCGACCCGCTACCGGCCGGGCGTGACCTTCCCCACGAACATGCTGTCCACGGCGTCCTCGGTGAAGTTCCACTTCAAGGCCGATCCGCGGACGGACGCGGCGGTCCCCGGCTTCCTCACCCAGTTCGTGCCGGGCGGCCTCACCCTGAACAACACCGCCACGCCGCACACGACCACCGCGGTGGCGCTGTGGGTGGTGCGGCCCTCCGTCGGCCCCAACGCGCCGACGCCCAAGGACACCGTCAAGTCCGTGAAGGTCTACGCCTCCAACAACGGCGGCCTCACCTGGGCGTACCAGCCGGTGAAGCACAGCGGCTCCGCCTGGTCGGTGAACATCGCCAACCCGTCCTCCGGCGCGATCTCGCTGCGCTCGCTGGTCACCGACGCGGCCGGCGACACCACCGAGACCACGGTGTACCGGGCGTACGCGCTCGGGTGACGACCGGCACGGAAAGTGAAAGGCCCGCGGGGAACAACCTTGCGGGCCTTTCGTTCATCTGAAAGCACAGGGAACTAGGGGAGGGGTTTACCGTGCGACGCATACGAACCGGGCGGGCGGGGGCAATCGCGGCCGCCGTCGCCGTGGCCGTACCCGCGGTGATCGCGGGCACGGCGGGCACCGCGGCCGCCGACGCCGGGTCGCTCACGGTCACGACGCTCAACCGGGAGGGGGCGAAGGTCACCTCGTGGATGACCGTGACCAGCCTGACGCCGCACGCCGGTGACGGGGTCCACGAGTACCAGAGCGGTTGGCCGGTGACGCTCGCCCCCGGACAGTACGCGGTCGTCACCCGGATCGACGACAACGGCCTGAACGCCCAGGACGGCCCCAGCACGCTGGCCGCGCAGATCGTCACCGTGGCCGACAGCGCCCCGACGGCCCTGACCCTGGACGCGCGGCAGGGCAAGCCGCTGCGGGTCGCCCTCGACACGCCGCCGGGCGCCTCCTACGTGCAGTCGATCGCGGCCCGGATGTGCGTGGCCGGCGTCAACGACGACTTCGAGACCACGACCGGCACCCGCCCGACCGGCGGGGTCTACGTCATCCCGACCGACGACCCGCAGACCCGGCTGGGCTACCACGCGACCTGGTCCTCGGCGACGCAGAAGGAGGTGTGGGACGTCTCGGGAGCCATCGCGCCGACCGGCGACCCGATCACCGTCCCGCGCGCCTCCCTCGGCACCGTCGACGTGAAGGCGTCGACCGGCCCCTCGTCGCTGAACACGCAGACCGCCCCGCTCGAATCCGACACGCAGGGCACCGGCTGCGACCAGAAGCTGGGGACGCCGAACAGCTTCACCAAGCTGCCCTTCGAGAAGGTCCTCCACGTGAGCCCGGGGAGCTGGAAGTTCACCCTCGACACCTGGCACTACGACACGACCGTCGCGGCCGGCGCCACCACCGCACTCGACTTCGGCCGCGCGGTGTGGGGCCCGACCCGGTACCTGCCCTTCGTGCAGAAGGGCGAGCTGGGCTTCTTCACCTCCGGCCTGGTCGCCGACCCGAAGGCCGCCGGCGCGGACATCACGATCAACGCCACCGCGACGCTCTACCGCGACGGCAAGGCGGTCGTCACCAGGACCGGCCTGGGCAACTCCCCGTCCGCGAAGGGCCCCAGCACCTTCTGGGCGCCGATCAGCACCTCGGCCGCCTACACCCTGAAGGTGCACGGCTACCGGCACGCCGCAGGCGTACCGCAGCCCGCGGGCATGATGTCGACCGGCACCGACGTCGCCTTCTCCTTCCACGCCGGCCCGACCTCCGACGCGGTCCCGCCGGCCTTCCTGACCCGGTTCCTGCCGAACGGCCTCGACCCGTACAACCACCTGCCGGCCGGGCACGCCGCCTCGATCCCGCTGACCCTGGACCGCACCAGCACCCAGGCGGGCGTCCCGATGTGGCCGAGCACCGCGAAGAAGGTGGAGGTCTTCGGCTCCACCGACGGCGGCCGCAGCTGGCACGCGCTGACGGTCAGCCACACCGGCGGCGGCTGGACGGCCGCCCTGCCCGCCCAGCACGCGGGAGCCGAACTCTCGCTCAGCGCCCGCGTCACCGACGTCGGCGGCAACCAGACCGTCACCAGCGTCTACCGCGCCTTCACCGTCGCCTGACGCGGAGCCGGTCGGAGATCCGGACGGAAAGCCCGGCGGTGGGCCTGACCTGGAGCCGGGCGGTCATGGCCGCATCGTCTCGACCAGGCTCGCCGTCGAGGTGAGCGTGGACTGGATGGTGGGCGCCAGGCTCGTGGACGCCAGGCAGAAGCCGAGCAGCACGCAGAGCACCGCGTGACTCGGCTTCAGTGCGCGGTTGCGCATCAGCATGGCGGCGAGCAGCACCAGCAGCAGGACCACGGAGACCGAGACGACCATACAGTCGATAGCAGCACGAAAGCGCCCGTATGCGGGCGTAACACGCACGACGCAGGGCCCGGACGTTTGTACGTCCGGGCCCTCCGTCGTGTGCGGTCACGCCCAGCTGAGCAGGCGCTTCGGCTGTTCCAGGACCGCCGCCACGTCGGCGAGCACCCGGGAGCCCAGCTCGCCGTCGACCAGCCGGTGGTCGAAGGAGAGCGCGAGCGTGGTGACCTGGCGGGGCTTCACCTTGCCCTTGTGCACCCACGGCTGGAGCTTGACCGCGCCGAAGGCGAGGATCGCGGACTCACCGGGGTTGAGGATCGGCGTGCCGGTGTCGACGCCGAAGACGCCGACGTTGCTGATGGTGACGGTGCCGCCCTGCATCGCGGCCGGCGAGGTCCTGCCCTCGCGCGCCGTGGCGACCAGCTCGCCGAGCGCGGCGGCCAGCTCCGGCAGCGTCCTGTCGTGCGCGTCCTTGATGTTGGGCACGACCAGTCCGCGCGGGGTCGCCGCGGCGATGCCCAGGTTGACGTACGACTTCTGCACGATCTCCTGGTTCTGCTCGTCCCAGGAGGCGTTGACCTGCGGGTTGCGCCGGATGGCGACCAGCAGCGCCTTGGCGACCAGCAGCAGCGGGCTGACCCGCAGCCCGGCGAACGCCGGATCGGCCTTGAGCTCCTGGACCAGCTTCATCGTCCGGGTGATGTCGCACGTCACGAACTCCGTGACGTGCGGCGCGGTGAAGGCGCTGGCCACCATCGCCAGCGCGGTGGCCTTGCGGACGCCCTTGACCGGGATGCGGATCTCGCGCTCCGCCGTCCCCGCCGTGGCGGAGGGGGCGCCGGCGGCCGACGTGCCGCCGGCCTGCGCCGCCGTGGACGGCAGCCTGGCCGGCGGGGCGGCGGCGGCACGGATGTCCTCGCGCGTCACCACGCCGTTCGGGCCGGTCGGCGCGACCGTCGCCAGGTCGATGCCCAGGTCCTTGGCCAGCTTGCGCACCGGCGGCTTGGCGAGCGGGCGCTCCGCCGCGGGAGCCGGGGGGGCGGGCGCGGCCGGAGCCGGGGCGGGGGCCGCAGGCGCCGCGTGCCCGTTCAGCGCCGCGGGCGCGGCCTGCCCGGCGCCGGACGGCTGCTTGCGGGGGCGGCGGGTGGTGGCCGACGGCGCGACCCCGTACCCCACCAGCACCGCCTGGCGCTTGGGGGCCTGCTCGGCGGGCTCCTCCGCGGCCGGGGCGGGCGCGGGCGCCGGCGCCTTGACGGCCGGCGGCTCCGCGGCCGGCCCGGCAGCGGGCTCGGCGCCGGACCCGGCGTCGACCACGATGATCGCCGTGCCGACGTCCACCGTCGTGCCCTCGCCGAAGCGGATCTCGCTGACCACGCCGTCGTACGGGATCGGCAGCTCGACGGCCGCCTTCGCGGTCTCCACCTCGCAGACGACCTGGCCGTCGGTGACGGTGTCGCCCACCGCCACGTACCACTTGAGGATCTCCGCCTCGGTCAGGCCCTCGCCGACGTCCGGCATCCTGAACTCGCGGAAGCGCTGCGCCTGTGTCTGTGCGGTCATGACTGTCACAACCCTCTCCTCAGAACGCCAGCGCGCGGTCGACGGCGTCCAGCACCCGGTCAAGACCCGGCAGGTACTCCTCCTCCAGGCGGGCCGGCGGATACGGCGCGTGGAACCCACCCACGCGCAGTACCGGCGCCTCCAGGTGGTAGAAGGACCGCTCGGTGATCCGGGCGGCGATCTCCGCGCCCGCGCCGTAGAAGACCGGCGCCTCGTGCACCACGACGAGCCGGCCGGTCTTCTCCGTCGACGCCTGCACGGTGTCGAAGTCGATCGGCGACATCGAGCGCAGGTCCACGACCTCCAGGCTGCGGCCCTCCTTCGCGGCGGCCGCGGCCGCCTCCCGGCAGACCTTCACCATCGGCCCGTACGCGACGAGCGTGAGGTCGGTGCCCTCCTGCACGACGACCGCCTTGTGCAGGTCGCCCGGGACGGCGGTGGTGTCGACCTCGCCCTTGTCCCAGTAGCGCCGCTTCGGCTCGAAGAAGATCACCGGGTCGTCGCACTCGATGGCCTGCTGGAGCATCCAGTACGCGTCGTTGGCGTTCGAGGGTGAGACCACCTTCAACCCCGCGACGTGCGCGAACAGCGCCTCGGGCGACTCGCTGTGGTGCTCCACCGCGCCGATGCCGCCGCCGTAGGGGATCCGGATGACCACCGGCAGCTTGATCTTGCCGAGCGCGCGGGCGTGCATCTTGGCGAGCTGCGTGACGATCTGGTCGTACGCGGGGAAGACGAACCCGTCGAACTGGATCTCCACGACCGGGCGGTAGCCGCGCAGGGCCAGGCCGACCGCGGTGCCGACGATGCCGGACTCGGCGAGCGGGGTGTCGATCACCCGGTCCTCGCCGAAGTCCTTGTGCAGGCCGTCGGTGATCCGGAAGACGCCGCCGAGCCGGCCGACGTCCTCCCCCATGATGAGGACCTTCGGGTCGTTCTCCAGCGCCTTGCGCAGCGATTCGTTGAGGGCCTTGGCCAGGGGCATCTGGGTCATGTCAGTGGCCCTTTCCGTGCGCGGCGGGCTGACCCGCGTCGTCGAAGGAGGCGAGGTACTCGGCGAACTGCGCGCGCTCCTCGTCGACCAGGGCGTGCCCGTCGGCGTAGGCGTTCTCGAAGATCGCCATGACGTCCGGGTTCGGCATGTTCCGCACGCCGTCGCGGACCCGCTTGGCGAGCGCGTCGCTCTCCACGTCGATCTCCGCGTAGAACGCCTCGTCGGCCAGGCCGGCCTTCTCCAGGTAGGTCCGCAGCCGGGCGATCGGGTCCTTCGACGCCCACTCCTCGCGCTCCTCGTCGGCGCGGTAGCGGGTCGGGTCGTCGGTGGTGGTGTGCGCGCCCATCCGGTAGGTGAACGCCTCGACCAGCATCGGGCCCTGCCCGCTGCGGGCGTGCTCCAGCGCCGCGCGGGTCACCGCGAGCACCGCCAGCACGTCGTTGCCGTCCACCCGGACGCCCGGGAAGCCGAAGCCGTCCGCGCGCTGGTAGATCGGCACCCGGGACTGCTTCTCGGTCGGCTCGGAGATCGCCCACTGGTTGTTCTGGCAGAAGAAGACCACCGGGGCGTTGTAGACCGCCGCGAAGGTGAACGCCTCCGCCACGTCGCCCTGGCTGGAGGCGCCGTCGCCGAAGTAGGCGATGACCGCCGAGTCCGCGCCGTCCTTGGCCACGCCCATCGCGTAGCCGGTGGCGTGCAGCGTCTGCGAGCCGATGACGATCGTGTAGAGGTGGAAGTTGTTCTCGTTCGGGTCCCAGCCGCCGTTGTTCACGCCGCGGAACATGCCGAGCAGGTTCAGCGGGTCCACGTCGCGGGTCCACGCGACGCCGTGCTCCCGGTAGGTCGGGAAGACGTAGTCGTCGGCGCGGGTGGCCCGGCCGGAGCCGATCTGCGCCGCCTCCTGGCCGAGCAGGGAGGCCCACAGGCCCAGCTCGCCCTGGCGCTGCAGGGTGATCGCCTCGGCGTCGAAGCGCCGGGTCAGCACCATGTCGCGGTACAGGCCGCGCAGCTCTTCCGGCGTCAGGTCGATGGAGTACTCGCTGTGCTCGACGCGCTCGCCCTCGGGGGTCAGCAGCTGTACGAGCCCGGGCTCGCCCCCACGGCGCTTCGCGCCGCCGCGAGGCGTCCTCCGCGCGGCAGTGCTCTTCACGCTCACGTTCGCTCCTCCGTCTGTCCGGCCCCCGGGGTCCGCCGGGGAAACCAGTGCGGCTCACCTGATCCGGCGTGGCGCACGGGGTGTGTGCGGCATGGCCGGGCCAGGCGTGACAACGCCCCGGCGGATGGCCTGCAACATCAGACGTTACCCACAAGTTCCGCGATTGTGCGAAGCCGTCCGACCTGCGGTTTTGCTTGGATTTCCTAGTAAGTTCACGACAAGACCGCGTTCCCGCAGGCCACCGGGACAATCGCACCGTATCCCGGATGGCGAAACTCCGTAAGGGGCGAGTTCCCCCTCCTGGCGGTGGGAGCGCGTCCCCGGCGCGGCTCGCTCCGAGGGGTGCCCGGCCGGCCGCCCGGCCGGCCGGGCGCGGCGACGCGCGCCCCCGGGAAGCCGGCGCGCGGGCGCACGCCGGAACGTGAACCGATCATGACCCGGAGTGACCGGGGGCAGAATAAGCCCGCCGACCCCGCGCTGTCAGGCGAAAACGCTCCGTGATCGACAGCGGCACTCCGTGATCTACGCTGAACGCGTGACCTGCACGGCGACGAAGCCTGCGGCGCCGTCCGCGCCATCGGCGCCGTCCGCGCTGGCCTCACTGCTGCGTCGCTACGACGGGGCCGGGGAGCCGCTCGCCTGCCGCCCGGTCCCCCGCGGCCTGCTCAACCAGGGCTGGCGGCTGACCACCACCCGCGGCCGCTACTTCGTGAAGCGGTACATCGCCGCCGATACCGCCGATCCGGTGGTCATCGTCCGCCAGCACCGCGCGACCCGCGCGCTGGACCGGCTCGGCCTCCCCGTCGCCGCCCCGCTGCCGGACGCCTGGGGGCACACCGTCACCGTCACCGGCGGCGACGGCTACGCCCTGTTCCCGTGGATCGACGGCAGCCACCGCGAGGGCACCGAGCTGACCCTCGCCCAGTCGCGCCGCCTCGGCGCGCTGCTCGGCCGGGTGCACACCGCGCTGGCCCGGGTGCAGGACGCGGTGCCGGTGCCCGCGCGGGACCGCCACCCGAGCGCCGACCCGGCCCGCACCCACGCCGACATCGACGAGCTGCTCTCCCTGGTCCACGCCCACCGGCCGCACGACGCCCTCGACGCCGCCTTCGACGCGCTCGCCGAGCGCCGCCTGCTGGAGCGCCGGGAGCTGCTGATGCGGCACGCCCACCGCAGGCCGCCGGACGCCGAGCGGCCGGTGGCCGGCTGGGTGCACGGCGACTTCCACCCGCTCAACCTGCTCTACCGCGGCGACGAGCCGGCGGCGATCGTCGACTGGGACCGCCTCGACGTCCGCCCGCGCGCCGAGGAGGCGGTACGGGCCGCCGCGATCTTCTTCGTCCACCCGAGGGACGGCCGTCTCGACCTGCGGAAGGTGCGGGCCTACGCCGCCGCCTACCGCAAGGCCGCGGGCATGCCCGCCGCGGAGGTCGCGGCCGCGGTGCACCGGGTGTGGTGGGAGCGGCTCAACGACTTCTGGATGCTCGACTGGCGCTACCGCCGCCACGACCGCCGCTCCGACCCGCTCTTCCCGGCCGCCTCGGCGCTCGCGGTGTGGTGGACGCGGGAGTACGAGGCGGTGCGGGACTCCTTCGCGGGGTGAGCGGGCGGCCGGCTCGGCGGTCGGCCGTCAGCCCCCCTCGTCCGGGGTCGGCGCAGTCGTGGGCGCCGTCGTCGGCGGCGTCGTGGTGGGAGCCGTCGTCGGCGGGGTGGTCGGCGGCTTCGTGGTGGTCGGCGGCGGTGTCGTCGCCGTGGTCGGCGGCGTCGTGGTGGGCGTCGTCGGCGCGGTGGTGGACGGCGTGTCCGTCGGAGTGCCGGTGTCCGTGTCCGTGGGCTCGGTGCTGACCTCGCCGGTGTCCGTCGGCTGCTCGTCCGTCGGCTGGTCGGACGGCTGCGCGGTCTGCTGGGGGGCCGTCGGCTGCTTCGTGTCGGCGGGCGTGTCGCCGCTGCCGCCGCCGTGGGTGGCCAGGAAGACGCCGAGCGCGATGGCCATGACCGCGGCGATCGCGAACAGCGCCGGCTTCAGCCAGCGGTTCCCGCGGCCGCTCGGCGGGCGCTCGCCGTAGCCGGTCTCGTCGTCGGCGGCGCCGGCGCCGCCGAGGCCGGCCAGCAGCGGCAGGCCGAGCTCCGCGGTGTTGCCGGTGCCCCTGCCCGGCTGGACCATCGTCGGGGCCGTGCCGGTGGGACCGGGCGCGGGCGCGGGGATCGCGCCGGTGCTCCACGCGCCGCCGGTCCAGCCGCCCTGCTGGGTCAGCGCCTGGTGGGCGTACCCCACCACGCCGCGCATCTCCTCCGCGGTCTGGAAGCGGTCGTCGGGGTGCTTGGCGAGCGCGCGCAGCACCAGGCCGTCCAGCTCCGGCGGCACCCGGTCGTTGACCTGCGACGGCGGCCGCGGCTCGTCCTGCACGTGCTGGTACACGACCGACAGCGGCGTCTCGCCGACGAACGGCGGGCGCAGCGTGAGCAGCTCGTAGAGCAGGCAGCCGGTCGCGTACAGGTCGCTGCGGTGGTCGACGGTCTTGCCGAGCGCCTGCTCGGGGGAGAGGTACTGCGGGGTGCCCATGACCATGCCGGTCTGCGTCATGGTGCTCGCGGCGCCGTGCAGCGCACGGGCGATGCCGAAGTCCATCACCTTGACCGCGCCGGTCATGGTGATGATGACGTTCGCGGGCTTGATGTCCCGGTGCACGATGCCGTGGTGGTGGCTGTACGCGAGGGCGTCCAGCACCCCGGAGACGATCAGCAGCGCCTGGTCCGCGGGCGGCGGCGTCGGCCCGGAGAGCAGGTCCTTGATGGTGTGGCCCTCGACCAGCTCCATCACGATGTACGGCACCGTACCGGTCGCCGTGCGGTCCTCGCCGGAGTCGTACACCGCGACGACCGCGTGGTGGTTCAGGCCCGCCACGGACTGCGCCTCGCGGGTGAACCGGGCCTTGGACGTCGGGTCCTCCGCCAGGTCGGTGCGCAGCAGCTTCACCGCGACGATCCGGCCCAGCCGCACGTCCTCGGCGGCGAAGACCTCCGCCATGCCGCCGCGGCCGAGCCGGCCGGTCAGCCGGTAGCGCCCGTCGCCGACCAGCCCGCCCACGCCCCACCGGCCGGACGTCTCCGACGCTCCGGTGCCCGCGGCCGTCTCATTGGGGTCGACCATCAGTCCTCGCCGTCGTTCGTGCATCGGTCGTTCTGCCATCGCCTCTGGTGCGCCACCGTACCGCCTTTCCGTATCCGCAACGCCTTTGTCCACAGGCAGGGGGCCCGCCGCGGTGCGCCGCCCGCCCCGGGGCCGGCGTCCTGTGCGCGGACGATGCGCATCAGGTGACGAGATGGTCAACAAACTTGACGTGTCCGTGCGATCGACCAGACTTGGCGGGCAAGCTCGGGGACAGCTGTGCCCCGTGATGGTCTTCCAGGGGGAGCAGTACGGATGAGCGGGGACGCCACACAGGCCGGGTACACGGGACGCTCGGTCGGCGGCGGGCGCTACGTCCTGCGTGACCTGCTGGGCCAGGGCGGCATGGCGTCGGTGCACCTGGCACACGACACGGTCCTGGACCGCCCGGTGGCCGTCAAGACGCTCCACACCAACCTCGGCAACGAGCAGTCCTTCCGCGAGCGCTTCCGCCGCGAGGCCCAGTCGGTGGCCAAGCTCAACCACACCAACATCGTCTCGGTCTTCGACTCCGGCGAGGACGCCGTCGACGGCCAGGTCGTGCCGTACATCGTGATGGAGTACGTGGAGGGCCGGCCGCTCGGCGAGGTGCTCGCCGCGGACGTCGCGCAGCACGGCGCGATGCCCGCCGACCGGGCGCTGAAGATCACCGGCGACGTGCTCGCCGCGCTCGCGGTCAGCCACGAGATGGGCCTGGTCCACCGCGACATCAAGCCCGGCAACGTGATGATCACCAAGCGCGGCGTGGTCAAGGTGATGGACTTCGGCATCGCCCGCGCCATGCAGTCCGGCGTGACGTCGATGACCCAGACCGGCATGGTCGTCGGCACCCCCCAGTACCTCTCCCCCGAACAGGCCCTCGGCCGCGGCGTGGACGAGCGCTCCGACCTGTACTCGGTCGGCTGCATGCTCTTCGAACTGCTCACCGGCCGGCTGCCGTTCGACGCGGACTCGCCGCTGGCGATGGCCTACCAGCACGTGCAGGAGACGCCGCCTGCGCCGTCCGCCTTCAACACCGCGCTGGGCCCGGCGGTGGACGCCCTGGTGGCCCGCGCGCTGCGGAAGAACCCGGCCGAGCGCTTCCCGACCGCCGACGCCATGCACGACGCGTCGGAGCGGGTGCTCGCCGCCACCGCCCGCGACACGATGCCGCTGATCTCCGGCGCGACCGCCGCCACCAGCCGCGGCGAGGGCGTCGCGGCCTCCGTCTTCCCGTCCGCGCAGGGGCCGTTGCAGGCTCCGCCGCCGCACGTCCACACCCCCTACATGCCGGCGCCCAGCCCGTACGGCCCCTCGACGCCGCCGTCGGCCTACGGCTACCCGAACCAGGGCCCGCAGACGCCGCCGCCCGCACCCGGCTACGCGATGGCGCCGCCGCCCCCGCACACCTCTCTCCCGCACGCCCCGCTCCCGCACGCCCCGCTCCCGCAGCAGCGCGGCGGGGCCTCCGGCGGCGGACGCGGCCCGAACACCTCGGTCGTCGTGGGCTCCGTGGTGGCCGTCGCCGCGATCGCGGTCGTCATCGTGATCATCGCCGCGATGAGCGGCGGCGGAGGCGGCGACGCGGCGGACGACAACCCCAGCACCCCGCCCGCCACCTCGGCCTCGGCGTCCACCTCCGCGACCAGCACCACCGGCGCGAACGACGTCGTGCAGGGCGACCAGAGCCGCACCGTCTCCACCGACTCGTGCACCAGCGCCCACAACGACCTGATCAACCCCGGCAAGCCCGAGGTCGTGACGATGCCGAACGTCAGCCTCGTCTACGTCGACTCCGTCGTGGCCTGCTTCCAGGCCGCCGGCTGGCCGTACCAGATCAAGTCGGTCGACGAGCAGCAGTGGGGCAAGGGCACCGTCACCAACCAGAACCCCAAGTACCTGGACGACTACAACCCGAAGACCGACGGCAAGATCACCATCTGGGTCTCCACGGGCAAGGGCGCCAGCTGACGCGAGGCGCGGCCGGCCGACGGGCGCAGAGCCGTAGCGGCGGGAGCAGGGCCGCAGCGGCGGGCGCGGGGTGGTGAGCCCCGGCCCGCGTGCGCCGCGGAGATCCGCACGACGGACCTAGAGGTAGGGACCTCCGGTACGGCCGCCGATCTGGTGCTCCTCCTCCTGGCCGCCCACACCGGGCGGCAGCGCCCGCCGCATCTGCTCGAGCTGGGCGCGCGCCGCCATCTGCTGTGCGAACAGCGCCGTCTGGATGCCGTGGAAGAGGCCCTCCAGCCAACCCACGAGCTGCGCCTGGGCGATCCGCAACTCGGCGTCGCTCGGCACGCTGTCGTCCATGAACGGCAGCGACAGCCGCTCCAACTCCTCCACCAGCTCGGGCGCGAGCCCTGCCTCCAGCTCCTTCACCGAGCTGGCGTGGATCTCCTTCAGGCGCACCCGGCTGGCCTCGTCCAGCGGAGCCGCCCGCACCTCCTCAAGGAGCTGCTTGATCATGCTGCCGATGCGCATGACCTTCGCAGGCTGCTCGACCATCTCCGTCACCGGCACTTCGCGCGGTTCCCCACCGTCGCCCACAGGGGCGCCGCTGAGGGCCATTCCGTCCGGTCCCACGACCAGGACCTGCGGATTCTGCGCGTTCTCCGGCGACCGTTCGTTCATCGGCATCTCCATGCGTCCATTGTCCCGCACGCCTGCGCTAGCCCTCAGCCCGGCGGGCCAATTCCGTGCGCGAGCGCGTGACCAGCGCGGCAAGGAGCGTCGCGCCCGCGGGTACCGCGACCACGAGCAGGACCATGGTCGTCCACGGGAACACGATCGGCACGTGCGGGACGTCGCGCACGTCCCCCCAGCCCTGATCGATCATCTGGTGGTAGAAGGTCCACTCATGCCGCCGCTCGGCGCGCCGCAGCCCCACCGCGGGCAGCACGCCCGCCGCGGTGCCCAGCACCACGCCCATCGCCGCCACCACCCCGCACTGGAACCCGGAGAGCGTCCTGCGCACCCGCGGTGCCGCACCGATCGCGGCGAGTGTGCGCAGGTCGGGCTCCGCGTCGGTCTGTGCGAGCCCGGTGGCGATGCCCGCGGCGCCCACCGTGACCAGGCCCGCGAAGATCGTCAGCGCCAGCAGCACCAGCCGGCCCTGCGGCTCGTAGCCGCGCTCCAGATAGCTGTCCGCGTTCGTGCCGAGCTTGGCCATGTCCGAGCTGAGCGCCTGCCGCTCCGAGTCGTTCGGCATCCGCGAGGTGGTGAAGAGCGAGCCCAGCGGCACCGTGCGCATCCCCGCCGCCTCGGCCGTGCGCTGCGGTATCACCGCGACCACCCCGTACGGCTGCTGCGTGCCGCTCAGATGCGCGGGCAGCGACTTCACCGTGCCGGTCGGCCCGCCCGTCGAGGAGCCGTCGGCGTTCCGCGGCACCGCGGCCGACATGTCGGCGTCGATCTCCAGCTTGAGCCGTCCGCCGTCCAGGTCGGCCCTGTCGAACAGCACGGTCTCGCCGCGCAGCAGCGCCCGCTCGGCCGCGCCGTCCCGTACGCCGAGCGCGTGCAGCACCGCGGGGCCGCCCACCAGCAGACCGCCCTCGGAGTCGATCACCAGCTGCCCGCCGTTGCGGGCGCAGCGCCAGTCGGTGGAGAGCGCGCGCCGCTGCCCGACGCTCAGCGCCTCGGGGCCGTCAGGCCCGTCCATCGGGCACTGGTTGGCCTTGGGCATCAGCACGGTGATGCTGCCGCAGTCCTTCTGCGAGCTGAACAGGTCGCAGATCCGGCTGCCCACCGCCAGCCGCGACACATCGGCGCGTCCGGAGACCGGCAGCTCCTTCTCGACCGCCGCCCGTACCGCGGGCAGGTCCCGGCCCTGGTTGGTGCCGCTGCTCACCACGAACACCCCGCGCGGCGCCCGCGCCTGGTAGCCGTCCCGGTCCTGGCGGTCCGAGCTGGCGGCATAGGTGGCGACCGCGACCGTCCCGGCGACGGCCGCCAGCACCGCCGCGACGGCGGGCGCCGTACGGCCCCGGTTGCGCACCGCGTCGCGCAGCGCCAGCCGCGGGCCCAGCGGCAGCCACCGGCCGAGGCGCCCCGACATGCCGACCAGCGTCGGCGTGAGCGCCACCATCCCCAGCTCGGCGACGGCGGAACCACCGGCGACCACCAGGTTGTTGTCGGTGCGCATCGAACCGAACACGGCGACGCCACCGCCCAGGCAGATCGCGCCGAGCCCGACGACCGGCAGCACCCGGTTGGCGTGCCGCACCCCGCGGCGGCCGGTGAGCGAGGCCAGCACGCTCTGCCGGGAGGCGGTGATCGCGGGCACGATCGCCGCCAGCAGCCCGGTGAGGACGGCGAGTCCGCCGATGCCCAGCAGCTCCGCCGGCCGCAGCGCGAGGCCGCCGAACCGCGTCCCCACATACCCCTCCAGCGGTCCGCGCAGCAGGGCCGTCAGGCCGATGCCGAGCGCGGTGCCCACCACGGCGGCGACGGCGCCGATCACCAGGCCGCCCGAGAGCACGATGGCCCGGATGTGCCTGCGGTCACCGCCGTTGGCCCCCACCAGGCCGAGCTGCCGTCGGGACCGCCTGGCCCCGACCGCGAACGCCGGGCCCGCCAGCAGGCAGATCTCCAGCATCGCCAGACCCGCTATCGTCGCCGCAGCGGCCACCGCGATCGCGCGCTGCGCGCCGTCCTGCGCCGACTGCTCCCGGCCACCGTGCACGGAGAAGAGCGGGACCTGCGCGTCGGCCGGCGGGTGCAGCAGCACGGCGCGCGAGGAGACCGTCACGCCGAGGGTGTTGGCGTGCTCGACCTGACTCCAGGTGAAGTCGCCGGGCAGCTCCACCAGGTAGTCCGGGGCGTCCATCGACGCCACGTCGGCCCCCGCGGCCCTGCGCGCCGTGTCGTAGGCGGCGATGAACGAGCCCGGCAGGGCGGTCAGTTGCTCCGTCGACAGGCTGCTCGGCAGGTCGTACGCGCCGACGATCCGGTAGCCGCGGCCGAAGCCGTACGCGGTCACCCGCGAACCGACGTGCAGACCGCTCGACTTCAGGAACGCCTGGGTGGCGATCATCTCGTCCGGCGCGGCGGGGAAGCGGCCGCGGTCGAGGTCCACGACGCCCTCGGCCAGCGGGTCGTCGGCCTTGAACTCCCTGATCTCGGTCTCCAGCAGGCCGCTTCTGGTGTGGATCTGCGCATACGCGCGGGCGTCGGTGATCCACCGCGCGCCCGCCGGGATCGCGGTCCTCGGGTCCACGGAGTCCGTGTCGTCCTGGATCGCCGCCGCGTCGGAATCCTCGTGGACCGGCGCCACCTGGTCGTCGTCGGGCGACTGGAACACCGGCTGGCGGCCCATGCCCGAACTCCTGAGCCGGGCGTCCGCGGCTCCCATGTCGCGGGTGATCTTCTGCTGCTGCGTCAACTGGGAGCTGCGGATGGTGATGTCGGCGGCGCTGACACCCATGATGGGCAGCGCGATCATCGCCAGCACCATCAGGCTGCGGCCCTTGTTCCGCCAGGCGTCGCGGCGGGCGATGCGCACCGCGACCCGCCAGGAGGCGAACGGGACCCCGCGCACGCCGCTCATGACGCGGTCCCGCCGGTGAGCAGCGACTCCGCGGAGGAGCGCAGCGTCATGTCGACGACCGAGCCGTCCCGCAGGAACACCACCCGGTCCGCCCAGGCCGCGAACCGCGGCTCGTGGGTGACCAGGATGCCCGCCGCGCCCGCGTCGCACCGCGTCCGCAGCAGCGCGAGGACCGCCTCTCCGGTCTCGGAGTCCAGCGCGCCGGTCGGCTCGTCCGCCAGCACCAGGCGGCGGTCGCCGACCAGCGCGCGGGCGATCGCCACCCGCTGCTGCTGGCCGCCGGACATCTCGTCGGGGAAGCGGTCGGCGAGCTGCCCGAGGCCGGTCTCCTCCAGCGCGGCCAGCGCCTCCTTCCTCGCCCTGCGGGCGGACATGCCGTCCAGCTCACGGGGGAGCGCCACGTTCTCCGCGGCGGTGAGGGCGGGGATCAGGTTGTAGTCCTGGAAGACGTACCCGATGCTCCGCCGGCGCAGGGCCGCCAGCTCCTTGCGGCCGGCCCGGGTCAGGTCGGTGCCCTCGACCACGACCCGGCCGGAGGTGGGCAGGTCGAGGCCGCCGGCGATGGTCAGCAGGGTGGACTTCCCCGAGCCGGACGGCCCCATCACGGCGACGAGTTCACCGGGGAAGACGTCCAGGTCGATGCCGCGCAGCGCGTGCACCTCGGTGGCGCCGCTGCCGTGCACGCGCGTCAGCCCGTCCATCCGCAGCACGGGCGCGCGGTCGGCGCCGTCCGGCGGCGGACCGCCCGCCCCGGGAGAGCCGGCCGGTCCTGAGGGACCCGAGGGGCCGGGCGACCCCGGCGATCCGGGCGGCGTGGGAGGTGTGGGCGGCGTGGGAGGCGTGGTGCGGCTGGACATCGGTGCGTTTCCCCCTGCGAAGGTCCGGTCGGCGACCGGTGGTCGTGGTCGTGGTCGTGGTCGTGATGACGGTGCGTGCGATGGGTGCGGTGCGTGCGGCGCTGGACGGGGCGGCCGGGCGGTGGTCAGGCGCCCGGCCGGCCCGCTCTCTTCCCGGTCCGCTCGCCGGCGCCGGATCTGCCGCTGCCGCTGCCGGTAGCGGGGGCGGGGGCAGCCGGCGTGGTGCCCGCGGGCTTGGCGGACGACCAGCCCTGCCCCGAGGAGGCGAGCCGGACGAGGCGCGTCTCGCAGTGGTCCAGCCAGCGCGCCTCGGCCTCGGCCTGGAAGATCAGCTGGTCCAGGACCAGCTGCCAGGCCACGTCGTCCCGGTCCGGGGCGCCCTCTCCCCGAGCCACCGCCTCCATGGCCTGCGCCTTGAGACGGGTGTAGTCCTGCATGGCCTTGATCGTGTGGACCCGCTGCGCCTGGATGACGGCCCGTACGTCCACATCGGGCGAGCCGACCGCCATGGCGAGCTTGATCGCCAGCTCGTTCCGCGGCGGGTTCGCCCGGTCGACCGGGCTGGCGAACCAGGCACGCAGCTCGTCCCGGCCGCCCGCGGTGATCGCGTAGAGGGCGTGGCCCGCCTCGTCCTCACCGCCGGGCACGACGAGGCCGTCGCGCTCCAGCCGGGCGAGCGTGGTGTACACCTGCCCCACGTTCAGCGGCCAGGTGGAGCCGGTGCGGGACTCGAACTCGGTGCGGAGCTGGAAGCCGTAGCGCGGCCCCTGTTCGAGGAGGGCCAGCAGGCCGTGACGGATCGACATACTCAGTATGTATACCGAGTATGTCGGGGGGCTTCAAGCCCGATCGGCACATCCACCCCTGTCTTCACTCGAACGAGCGACCGAATAGCCGGAGTCGTCCAGCCGATGAGCCCGGAAATGCCGGAAATGTCGCCGCGTGTGACGCTGGGAGCACACAGAGCCCGGTGGAAGGCGGAGCGCGTGCGGTGGGCAGCGGGTGGGCGGCGGACGGATGGCCGGAGCGCGACGCGCACCCCTCCGCCGCACCCGGCCCGCGCTGCGGGCGCGGCCCTCGCACCCGCAGCCCCCGCACCCGCAGCCCCTGGAGCACCCGGAGCCCTCCGCCGCGCGGTCCCGGTCGCGCTGCTGGCCGCCGGGATCGTGCTGTTCGCGCCGGGCGCGGTGCTCCCCGCCAGGGCCGACCACGAGCCGCGTCCGTTCGCCGAGGTGACGCCGCCGCCCGGCCTGGTGCCGCCGCTGCCGGTCCCGCCGGCGCTCACCGTGCCGCCGGCGCCGCCGTCGCCGGGACTCCCGCCGGGGCCACCCGGTCGGCCCGACCTGCCCGACCGGCCCGGCACGCCCGGACCGCCTCCCCCGCGCACCACCGCGCCGCCGGCCGCCGGCCACGCGTTCCGGCCGCCGTCGCCGACCACCACCGGGCCGCCCGGACACGCGACGCCGCCCCACCGGTCCCCGAAGCCGCAGGCCCGTCCGACGCCGCCCGGCACCGTGCCGCCGCGTACGGCCGGGCCGCTCAAGCCGCCGCCGGCGCCCCGGCCCTACGCCCCGGCCCCCACCGCGCCGAAGACCTCCCGCGCCCCGGGCCGGGCGCCCGCCCGCCACCCGGCCGTGCGGCCGTACGTGTCCCCGCGGCCCGTGCGGGAGCCCTCGTTCGCGCCGGCGCCCGGCGCTCCCGCGGGCGCGCCGCCCCCGGCGCCCGCCACCTCTGGTGCGGCCGTGGACGACGACCAGCGGTACGACCCCATCGACGAGCCCGCCCGCCGCGTGCTGCGGATCCTCCCCCTCGGCGCGGGACTCGCCCTGGTGGGCCTCGGCATCGGCTTCCTCGGCTGGCGGCTGCGGCGCGCGTAGCTCGAAGCAGCCGCGGGGCTGTCGACGGGCGGGGCCGCCCCCGGGCCTCAGACCGTGAGCAGCACCTTCCCGATGTGCGTGCTCTCCTCGACGACGCGGTGGCCTTCCGCCGCCTCGACGAGCGGCATCGTGCGGTCGACCACGGGACGCACCGCGCCGGCCTCGATCAGGGGCCAGACGTGCTCGCGGACCGCGCCGACGATCGCCGCCTTCTCCTCCCGGGGGCGCGGCCGCAGCGACGTCGCGGCCACGGCCGCGCGCTTGGACAGCAGCGTGGCCAGGTTGAGTTCGGCCTTGGTGCCGCCCTGGAGCCCGATGACCACCAGGCGCCCGTTGACGGCGAGCGCGTCGACGTTCCGCTGCAGGTACTTGGCACCGATGATGTCGAGGATCACGTCGGGGGTGACCGCCTCGGTGAAGTCCTGCTCGCGGTAGTTGACGAGGATGTCGGCGCCCAGTTCACGGCACGCGGCAAGCTTCTCGGCGCTGCCCGCGGTCACCGCGACCGTGGCGCCGACCGCCTTGGCGAGCTGGACGGCCATCGTGCCGATGCCGCTCGAGCCGCCGTGCACGAGCAGGGTCTCGCCCGGACGCAGGTGGGCGACCATGAAGACGTTGGACCACACGGTGGCCGTGACCTCGGGCAGCGCGGCCGCGGTCACCAGGTCCACCCCCTTGGGCACGGGCAGCAGTTGGCCGGCCGGCACCGCCACCTTCTCGGCGTAGCCGCCGCCCGCGAGCAGCGCGCAGACCTCGTCGCCGACCGACCAGCCGGAGACCCCGGGGCCGACCTCGGCGATCCGACCCGAGCACTCCAGGCCGGGGTAGGGGGACGCGCCGGGCGGCGGGTCGTAGTGGCCGCGACGCTGCATCACGTCGGCCCGGTTCACGGCGGTGGCGGCCACCTCGACGACGACCTCGCCGTCACCCGCGACGGGATCGGCCACCTCGGCCCAGGTCAGCACTTCGGGTCCGCCCGGCTGGGGAATCGTGATCGCGTACATGCGGGCGAGGCTACTCCGCGCCCGACTCCGGTCCCCGGCGCCTCGGCGGGCCGCTGTGCCCCGTCGACACCGTGCCCCGACGACGAGGGCAGTGCGGACAGCGGTCGCGATTCGTGGGCCCATCAGCTCGTGCGACATCCCGCTCTTCGTGGCGTCGGACGACCCGACCATCCCACCGTCGGACGGTCCGACAGGCCGACTGTCCGACAGCCGCACGTTCGGTCCGCCATTCCGTCGGACGATCGGCTCACCGTACGGTCCGATCTCACGTCTGTCCGACCGTACGGTGAGCCGATCGTCAGCCTGTACGGCGGTCCTGCCGTCGTACCGTCCGACGAACCGACCATGAGACCACCTGATCTACCGATCTCCCGATCGACCTATCTCCCTATATGCCGACGACTGCGGCAGACGGGTCAGCCCGCGGCGATCGTCAGCCGGCCGCCAGGGCAGCGAGCCCGGAGGCCGGCAAGGGCACGGAACTTGTCGGCGGGACCGGACGGACCGCAGGCTGATCCCCATGACCGCACCCGGCACGCCGCCCTCAGAACCGGCCCCGGTGCCGCCACACCGAGCAGTCCCGGCTGCCGGGGCTGTCCCCGCGCCGGGCCGGGACGCCCTGGGGCACGGCATCACCCCGCGGCAGCGCGCCGTCGCCCTGCTGGTGGCGGGCTGCTTCTTCATGGAGAACCTGGACGGTACGGTCGTCGCCACCGCCGCGCCGCGCATGGGCGCCTCGCTCGGCGTCTCGGCGACCGCGATCGGCCTGGTCATCACGGCGTATCTGCTGACCCTCGCCGTGCTCATCCCGCTCAGCGGCTGGCTCACCGCCCGCTACGGCGCCAAGCGGGTGCTGCTCAGCGCGATCGCGCTGTTCACGCTGGCCTCCCTGGCGTGCGCGGCGGCCCCTGACCTCGGGACGCTGGTCGCGCTGCGGGTCGTCCAGGGCGCGGGCGGCGCGATGATGGTGCCGGTCGGCCGGCTGGTCGCGATGTCGGGCGTCGCCACACCGGACATCCCGCGGATCGTGTCGTACATCGTGTGGCCCGCGCTGCTCGCGCCGGTCATGGCGCCGCTGGTCGGCGGGGTGGTGTCGACGTACACCAGCTGGCGGTGGCTCTTCCTGATCAACCTGCCGCTGGGCGCGGTGGCCTTCGCCGTCGCCTGGCGGCTGATCAGGGGCGGTCCCGCGGCGGGCACCAGGGCGCTGGACTGGCGCGGCGTGCTCTGGACGTCCGCGGGGCTGGGGGCCCTGACGTACACCGGGCACCTGCTGTCGACATCGGGTTCCGGCGGCGGGGGTGGCCGGGGCGCGTGGGGCAGCACCTGGGGGCCGGCCGCCGGGTTCGGGGCGGCGTCGGTGCTGCTGCTCGTGCTCGCGGTGCGGCATCTGCTGCGGTCCGACCATCCGCTGATCGACCTGGGGACGCTGCGCGTGGTGTCCTTTCGTGCCTCGGTGTCCAGCGGAACGGCGTTCTGGGTGGCGGTCGCGACCGTGCCCTTCCTGCTGCCGCTGCTCTTCCAGGAGGTGTTCGGCTGGAGCGCGGTGCGCTCGGGCGCACTGGTGCTCTTCGTCTTCGTCGGCAACATCGGGATCAAGCCCGCGACCACGTACCTCTTCAGGCGGTTCGGCTACCGGTCGCTGCTGCTGGTCTCGGGCCTGGTGCTCGCCGCGACCCTCGTGGGCTGCGCCTTCCTGACCGCCGGCACCCCGGTGTGGCTGATCGCGATCGTCGCGGTGGTCAGCGGCGCCGCCCGGTCGCTGGGCCTCACCGGCTACTCGACGCTCGCCTTCGCCGACATCCCCCAGGAGCGGATGCGTGACGCCAACACCCTCAACGCCACCGCCAACCAGATGGCCGCGGGCCTCGGCGTCGCCGCCACCACCGTCGCGCTGCGCGCTGGCGGCCCGCTCGGCCACGCGCTCTTCGGCCGTACGTCGCCCGGCCTGTCCTACGGCATCGCCTTCTGCCTGATGGCTCCGGCGGCACTGGCCGCCGCCGCGGGGGCCTTCCGGCTGCACCCGGGAGCCGGGGACGCGCTGCGCGGCGGACGCGGCGGACCGGGCGGACGGGTGGCGCACAAGGGCCGTGGCGCGCGCCCTGACCGGCCCGACCGGCCGTCGCGGGTCGCGGCGCGCTGAGGCGTCGGCGACAACGGGCGCGGCGGCCCACCGGTCGCCTCGGACCGCCTCGCAGTCGCGTGGGAGACGCGTCGGGGCCGCCCAGGGGCTGCCGTCAGGTCAGCCCTGCGGCGGCTGGTAAGGCTGCAGGTCGGAGGAGCGCCTGCCGTCGTCCGCGTCCCCGGTGCGGGCCTCGGTGCGCTGCGCGCGCTCCAGATAGTCGCGGACGATCAGCTCGACCGCGTCCTGCGGGTTCCTCGTCCCGGTCAGGAGCATGACCTCGATCGCGAGATGCGCGTCCACGGTGACGTTGACCCTGGTGGCCATGGCGACGACTCCTCTGCGGGCGGCGGCGGGACCGTACCGGCCGGACCTGGCCGCGTGCGGGACTCTCCGCGTCCCAATCTAGTGCCGCGAGCGGCGTCGTCCGCCGATCCGGTGAACCTTCCGCCCGCCCATCGGCTCAGCGCAGATCCGGCGCATCCGCTGCCTGCGCCGGGCTCGCGCGGTGGATCGCGATCAAGCGGTCGCCGGCGCGGAGCGGGGACGCCTCGGGGTCGTCGTGGTCGAGCAGCCGGTGGCCGCGCTTGACGGAGACGACCAGGTCGGCGACCTCCCGGGGCGCCTTGCCCACCTCCTCGCCGGTCACCGCCCGTTCGACGAGGTCGAGTCCGCTGCCGTACGTGATGAGGTCGTCCATCACCCGGCCGACGCTGGGGCTCAGCATGGACAGGCCGAGCAGCCGTCCCGCCGCGCTGGAACTGGTGATCACCGCGTCGGCTCCGGACTGGCGGAGCAGCGGCGCGTTCTCCTCCTCGCGCACCGAGGCGACGATGTGCGCGTCGTTGTTGAGCTGGCGGGCGGTGAGGGTGACCAGGACCGCGGTGTCGTCGCGCTGGGCGGCGATGACGATCCGCCGGGCCCGTCCCACCTCGGCGCGCAGCAGCACGTCATTGCGGGTGCCGTCGCCCATGACGCCCACGAAGCCCTCCGCCGCGGCGGCCTCGACGACCCTCGCGCTGGGGTCGACGACCACGATCCGGTTCTGCGGGATGCCGCGGTGGATCAGCGTCCTGGCCGCCGACCTGCCCTTGGTGCCGAATCCGACGATCACCACGTGGTCGCGCAAGGTGCTCCTCCAGCGCTTGAGTCGGTACTGCTCGCGGGTCCGCTCGGTCAGCACCTCCAGGGTCGTGCCGACCAGGATGATCAGGAAGACCACCCGCAGCGGCGTGACCAGGAAGACGTTGGCCAGCCGCGCGCCGTCGCCGTACGGGACGATGTCGCCGTAGCCGGTCGTCGACAGTGTCACCGTCGCGTAGTAGAGCGCGTCCAGGAAGGACACCGAGCCGTTGGCGTTGTCGTGGTACCCGCCGCGGTCCGCGTAGACGATCACCACGGTGATCGCGAGCACCAGGCCGGCGAGCAGGAGGCGGCGGCCCACCTGGCGCAGCGGACCCACGGCGGAGTGGGGGAACCTGACCCGGTACGCGCCCGGTCCCCCGCCGGGCGCTGACCGTGACCCGGGTCCGGCGCCTGACGCGGCGTCCGTGTCGGCGGCAGGGTCGGCCTCGGGGTCCGCGTCCCGGCCGTCCGCGTCCCCGGTGTCCGCCTCCCGGCGGTCGCGCGGATCGCCCGGATCGGGCGGCGGGTCCCTCGGCGGTAGGGTCACCCGCCGCTCCCCCAGGCCGGGACGAGCGCGGTGGTGTCGAGCACCGCGGTCTCCTGGCCGGCGCGCGCGCCACCCGGCGGGATCACCGCCATCCCGTCGGCGGCGGCCAGCCCGCGGAGCATCGCAGGTCCCGCGAAGTGCAGGGGGCGCGCGGCGGACTCGTCGTCGAAGACGACCGGGACGAGCCGGGTGTCCTCCGGGTGCCCGGACACGTCCTCGGTCAGCGGCGCCGCATAGGGCGCCGGCGGCGGATGCCCGGCCAGCGCCCGCACCAGGGGTGCCACCAGGGTCAGTACGCCCGCGACCGCGGCGAGCGGATTGCCGGGAAGTCCGATGAGATGCCGGGTGGAGCCGTCGGGGGCCGCCGACGGGAGCACGGCCAGCACCATCGGATGCCCGGGGCGTACCGCCACGCCGTCCACCAGCAGCCGCGCGCCGAGGGCGGCGAGCACCGGATGCACGTGGTCGACCGGGCCGCCCGCCGTGCCGCCGGTGGTCACCAGCAGATCGGCCGTACTCGCCGCGACCGCCCGGTGCAGGGCGTCCTCGTCGTCCACCAGCCGCCGCACCGACGTCACTTCCGCGCCCAGACCGCGCAGCCACGACGGCAGCATCGGGCCGAGCGCGTCCCGCACCCGGCCCGGCTGCGGCAGGCCGTGCTCCAGCAGTTCGTCGCCCAGCACCAGCACCTCGACCCGCGGCCGGGTGGTCACCGCCAGCTCGTCATAGCCCGCGGCCGCCGCGAGGCCCAGCACTATCGGCGTCACCACGCTGCCCGCCCTGAGCAGTTCGTCGCCTCTCCGGCACTCCCCGCCGCGCCGCCGCACGTCCTGACCGGGCGCGGGCGCGGGATGCGGCGCCCGTACGTGCAGCCACTCGCCGTCGGTGCGCCGCTCGGTGCTTCCGTGCTCGCGGCGCAGGATCGCGGTGGCGCCGGCGGGCAGCACCGCGCCGGTGGCGATACCGGCGGCGTGGCCGTCGTGCAGCGCCTCGGCGGCCCGCTGGCCCGCCAGGACCTCGCCCTTCAGCCGCCACGGGCCGGGGCCCGCGACCGCCCAGCCGTCCATCGCCGACGAGTCGAACGACGGCAGGTCGGTGAGCGCCACCAGCCCTCGCGCCAGCGCCGCCCCGAGCGCCGCGTCGCCGAGCGGCACGACCCGTGCGGGCAGCCGGCGCCCGGCGCGCCGCGCGATCCGCCGCGCCTCCGCCCACGCCACGGCCGGTCCTTCGGGGGCGTGGGCCGGCGGAACGGGGAGGCGGGACGGCCCGCCGCCTCGGGCGGCGTGCTGGGCCGGGCCGGGGGCCGGGGACGTGAGCCGGCTCGGTCCGGGGTGCGGGGTGGGCCCGGGGTGACCCGCTCCGTCGGCGGCGCCGGGGCGGGGCGGGCGGCCGTACGGGCCCGGGGGCTCCTCCAGGCCGTGCCCGAGCGCGACGGACAGGGGGTCGCCCCGGCGTACCGCCGACCGGGCGGTCTGCACCGGGGGCACGCCGCCACGGAACCGCCCGGCGTCCGACGGCCCGTCCGCCGCCCGGCCGGTCGCCGCGGACAGCGGGTCGCCGGGAGCCGCCGGCACCCGACCGCGCCGCGCCGGGCCCGTCGGCGAAGGGCCCGAGGGCGGGGCGACGCCGTCGCCCTCGGCGGTCAGGTCCTGGGCCACCGACACCGGATCGACGAGGCGCGGCTCGCGCCGGTAGTTGGCCAGCGCCAGAGCGTCGTCGAGTGCGCGGTCGGCGGCGTCGCCGTCCGTGCCGGTCATCCCGCCCGGTCCGCTTCGCCGTCGGCGTCCCTCGCCCAGCACTGGGCGAGGGCGGCGGCCTTGGCGGCCGCCGCCCGTACCGCGTCAGGGCCGCCGCCCGCGTGCGCGGCCGCATAGCCCACCAGGAAGGTGGTCAGCGGCGCCGCCGGGCGGGCGACGCCGTGCGCGGCGTCGCGAGCGAGGTCCAGCAGGACACCGGTGTCCACGTCCAGGTCGATGCCCAGCTCGGTCTTGGCTGCTGCGATCCATTCGTCCAACACGTGCCCATCGTCCCCGATCCGCCGCCCCATGCGGGGCAGGCTCACCTCCCGGACCCGTCCGGCCCAGCGGCGCCCGCGCCGAACCTCGCCCGTGCGGCCGCCACGTCCTCCCAGGTGTCGCAGTCGAACGACGCCTCGCCGGTCGGGTCCGCGATCCTGCACAGCCTCAGCTCACCGGTGAGGAAGCGCAGCGGCAGGCCGGTCAGGTGGCCGTGCTCGGCTCTGAGCAGCGCGATTTCGCGGCGCAGCGGCTCGACGCGGTAGGCCGCGGCCAGCGGCTGGTCCCTGCCGCCCGAGTCCGTGAGCACCGCCCCTTCCCAGGGCGCGCCCTCGGCGGCCCCCGCCGCGTCCGCGTCCAGGGCGCGGACGAGCGCGACCGCCGTCCGCTCGGTCAGGAACGGCAGGTCGGCGGCGAACACCAGCACCACGCGGTCCGCGTCCGCGTCTCCGTCGCCGCCCCTGTTGCCGCCTCCATTGCCGTCGCGGTCCGCGTCGCCGCGTCGGAGCCCGTCCTCGTGCCCGGCGTCGCCGTCGCCGTCGCCCACAGGCTGCCGTGCGCCTCCGGTCCCCGGCAGCGCCGCCAGACCGGCCGCGAGGGCGGGCAGCGGACCGCCGCCCGCCGGGTCCTCGCGGGTCCACCGCACCGGCCGGGAGGTCGGCCGTCGCGGGCCGACGACGACCGTGGCGCGGGCGCCGGGGCAGGCCGCCAGCACCCGGTCGAGCAGCATCCGGCCGCCGACCGGGAGCGCGGGCTTGTCCGCGCCTCCCAGCCGCCGGGCCGCACCGCCCGCCAGCACCACGGCGTCGTAGCTCCTCGTCATGCCCGCGAGTATGCCCCGCCGCCGCCGGTACGGGGCCCGGGTCAGACCGTGGCGAGCAGCACGGCGGGGTTCTCGACACAGTCGGCGACGAAGCGCAGGAAGCCGCCCGCCGTGCCGCCGTCGCACACCCGGTGGTCGAAGGTGAAGGACAGCTGCACGACCTGCCGCACGGCCAGCTCCCCCTGGTGCACCCAGGGCTTGGGGATGATCCTGCCGATCCCGAGCATCGCCGCCTCCGGGTGGTTGATGATCGGCGTCGAGCCGTCCACCCCGAAGACCCCGTAGTTGTTCAGGGTGAACGTCCCGCCGGTCAGCTCGGCGGGCGTCAGCCTTCCGGTCCTGGCCGCCTCGGTGAGCCGGCGGATCTCCGCCGACAGTCCGGCCGTGGTCCTGGTGTGCGCGTCGCGGACGACGGGCACCATCAGGCCGCGGTCGGTCTGCGCGGCGAAGCCGAGGTGCACGGCCGGCAGCCGTACGATCTCGCCGCGCTCGGTGTCCACCGTGGCGTTGAGCTCCGGGTGGCGGGCGAGCGCCGCCGTGGTGATCCGGGCGAGCAGGGCGAGCACCGATACCGGCTCGGTCCCCGAACCCCGCGCGGCCCCGTTCATGGCGCTGCGCACCGCCATCAGCTCGGTGGCGTCCGCGTCCACCCAGCAGGTGGCGTCGGGGATCTCCCGGCGGCTGCGGGCCAGCTTCTCCGCGACGGCGCCGCGCACGCCGCGCAGCGCGACGCGCTCGGCGGTCTCCGCCGCGCGAGCCGGCGCGGTGTCAGCGGCCGGGGCGGCCCCGCTCTCCGCCGGGGCGGCCGCCGCGCGCTCGACGTCCGCGCGCAGGATCAGCCCGTCGGGGCCCGAGCCGGTCAGCGCGCGCAGGTCGAGACCGTGTTCGCGAGCGATCCGGCGGACCAGCGGGGAGATGACGGCGACGGGTCCGCCGTCATGCGCGGCGTTCGCGGCGCCGTCCTGACGAGCGCCCGCCGCTACGGGCGCCACCGCGATTGCGCCGCCGGCGGCGGCAGCGGTCGTGGCGGGCGGCGCGCTCGGCCGGGCGGGTACGGGAGCGGGTGCGAGCGCCGACGCGCCGTGCCCGGTGGCCGCGCCGACCGCGCGGACCCGGCCGCGACGCCGCGAGGACGCCGCGCCGGTGCCGTACCCGACCAGCACATTGCCGGAGCCCGAGCCCGAGCCCTCGTCCTCGGCCCCCGCCCCGGCCCCGGCTACGCCCGCGCTGTCGCCCGAGGGGGCGTCGGCGGTGGAGCGCGAGCCGACGGCCACGGTCACCAGCGGCCGCCCGACGGCGAGGGTGTCGCCCTCCGCGCCGAAGCGGGCGGTGACCACGCCGCCGTAGGGGCAGGGCACCTCCACCACGGCCTTGGCGGTCTCCACCTCGACCACCGGCTGGTCGATGGAGACGACCTCGCCGACCTCGACCAGCCAGCGCACGATCTCCGCCTCGGTGAGGCCCTCACCGAGGTCGGGCAGCGTGAACTCCTTGACGACGGCCATCACCCCTCCTCCCACTGCAGGCGCCCGACGGTGTCGAGGATGCGGTCGACACCGGGCAGGTGGTGCCGCTCCAGCATCGGCGGCGGGTAGGGGATGTCGAACCCGGCGACCCGCAGCACCGGCGCCTCCAGGTGGTGGAAGCAGCGCTCGGTGATCCGGGCCGCTATCTCGGCGCCCGCGCCGCCGAAGCCGGAGGACTCGTGCACGACCACCGCGCGTCCGGTGCCGCGCACCACCGCGGCCACCGTCTCCTCGTCGAAGGGCACCAGGCTGCGCAGGTCGACCACGCCCAGGTCCCATCCCTCCTCCTCGGCCGCCTCGGCCGCCTCCAGGCAGACGGGCAGCGAAGGGCCGTAGGTGATGAGGGTGGCGGTGCGGCCGGGGCGGCGCACCGCGGCCCGGCCGATCGGCGCGACCTCGCTCGGCTCCTGCGGCGACCAGTCGGCCTTCGACCAGTACAGCCGCTTGGGCTCCAGGAAGATCACCGGGTCGTCGGAGGCGATGGACGCCCGCAGCAGCCCGTAGGCGTCCTCGACGGTGGCCGGGGTGACCACGTGCAGCCCGGGGGTGTGCAGGTAGTACGCCTCGGAGGAGTCGCTGTGGTGCTCGACCCCGCCGATGCCGCCGCCGTAGGGGATGCGCACGGTGATGGGCAGCGGCAGGGCGCCGCGGGTGCGGTTGCGCATCCGGGCGACATGGCTGACGAGTTGCTCGAAGGCGGGGTAGGCGAAGGCGTCGAACTGCATCTCGACGACCGGCCGCAGTCCGTACATCGCCATGCCGACCGCGGTGCCGAGGATGCCGGCCTCGGCGAGCGGGGTGTCGGTGCAGCGGTCCTCGCCGAACTCCTGGGTGAGGCCGTCAGTGATCCGGAAGACGCCGCCGAGCGCCCCGACGTCCTCCCCGAGCACGTGGACGGCCGGATCGGCGGCGAGCGAGTCCCGGAGCGCCTGGTTGAGCGCCTGCGCCATGGTCGCGGGCTTGCGGGCGGGTGCTGCGGTCCGCCCGGCGGCGGTGGCGGCGGTGGTCATGACCGGTGCTCCGCTTCGAGTTCGGCCTGGAGCTGGGCGCGCTGCTCGCGCAGCTGGGGGGTGGGCTCGGCGTAGACGTGCGCGAAGAGGTCCATCGGGTCCAGGACCGGTGTGGCGTGCATCCGCTCCCGCAGGTCCGCGGCCATCGCCTCGGCGTCGTCCGCGGCGCCGGTCCGCAGCGCGTCGTCCAGCAGGCCGCGGGCGGTCAGTTCGCACTCCATCAGGGTGACCGGGTCGTGCGTGCGCCAGGCGGCGACCTCGTCGTCCTCCCGGTAGCGGGTGGCGTCGTCGGCGTTGGTGTGCGCGTCGATGCGGTAGGTGACGGCCTCCACGAGGGTGGGTCCGCCGCCGCTCCTGGCGCGGTCCATCGCCGCGGTGAGCACCTCGTGCATCGCCGCGGCGTCGTTGCCGTCGACGAGCCGGCCGGGCATGCCGTAGCCGACCGCCTTGTGGGCGAGGGTCGGGGCGGCGGTCTGCTTGGCCAGCGGCACCGAGATGGCGAAGCCGTTGTTCTGCACGAGGAAGACCACGGGGGCCTGCCAGACGGCCGCGAAGTTCAGCGCCTCGTGGAAGTCGCCCTCGCTGGTGCCGCCGTCGCCGACCATGGCCAGCGCGGCCACGTCGTCGCCGCGCAGCCGGGCGGCGTGCGCAAGGCCGACGGCGTGCGGCAGCTGGGTGGCCAGCGGCGTGCTGAGCGGCGCCACCCGGCAGGCGCGCGGGTCGTAGCCGGTGTGCCAGTCGCCGCGCAGCAGGGT
The DNA here is from genome assembly GCF_036353415.1 of Actinacidiphila polyblastidii. Lineage (NCBI taxonomy): Bacteria > Bacillati > Actinomycetota > Actinomycetes > Kitasatosporales > Streptomycetaceae > Actinacidiphila > Actinacidiphila polyblastidii. The sequence goes on along the minus strand of NZ_JAZEWV010000027.1, from coordinate 45,844 downwards.
GAGCGCCTCGACCGGGTCCACGCCGCGGGCGACCACGGCGAGCGTGTCGCGGTAGCTGGGAAAAAGCCAGTCCTGCGGGCGCAGGGCGAGCGCGGCGGCGATCTCGCCGGCTTCCTGGCCGGTGCTCGACGGGTAGACGGCGAGCCGGCCCTGCTTGGTGAGCGCGGTGGCCTGCTGGTTGTAGCGCCGGCCGCGGACCAGCTGCCCGTAGAGCGAGCGGAGCAGCGCCGCGTCGAGCCGGGCCGCGTCGGGGGTGCCCAGCAGCCGGTAGGGCTCGGGGTCGGGCAGCAGCGGCGCGGCGTCGGTGCGGGGGCGCCAGGCAGGGGTGTCCAGCACGGTCATGGCGAGCACCTCCTTGTGGTTCGGTGACCGAAATCAGTCGGGCGGGAGCGGGTCTCGCTCACCCAACCGATTGTTCGGTCGCCGGAGGCATTTTGGCTACGGGGTGGTTCTGCCTGTGGACAAACGGTTCTGCACAGCCTGAGATGGAGCCAGTACGTCCATGCTATGGAGCTTCAGGGGGATGGCGAGAGAACAGATGGCCGAAGACGAACCGACGGTCCGACCTCTGGACCCGATAGATCGCACGATCCTGCGGCTGCTGCAGGAGGACGGGCGGGCCTCGATACGCTCGGTGGCCGAGCGTGTCCACGTGTCCCGGGCGAACGCCTACGCCCGTATCAACCGGCTCATCGAGGACGGAGTCATCCGAGGTTTCACCGCTCGGGTGGACCATGAACGCGCGGGCCACGGCGCCTCCGCGTACATCACCCTCAAGATCGTCCAGAACTCGTGGCGGACGGTCCGGGAAAAACTCGTCACCCTTCCGGGCGTCGCCCACATCGCCCTGGTGAGCGGTGATTTCGACGTGCTTCTCCTGGTGCACACCGTCGACAACCGCAGCCTGCGCGAGCTGGTGCTGACCAGGCTGCAGTCGATCGAAGAGGTGCTGAGCAGCCGCACGCTGCTGGTCTTCGAGGAGACCGACCTGGTCGTCGGGGACTGACCGGCCGCCCCGTCGCGCGTGCGCCCAGCGGCCGCGCGCTCAGCCGCCGTACTTCTTCAGGAAGCCCTTGACCTTGGCGTAGTTCGCGTCGGAGTCGAGCATGCCGACCCCGTGGTTCATGCCGTCGACGATGGTGAGGTCGTCCTCAGGTGCCTTCGTCGTCGCCTTGCTCAGCTCCCGCGCCGACTGGGCGAACGGGGAGTCGTACTCGGACGCCATGTAGAGGACCGGCATGGTCAGCCCGGGCACGACCAGCGAGGCGTCCATGCCCGTGTACACACTGGGCGCCGACAGGGCGACCACCGCGTCCACCCTCGGGGTGATCGAACCGGCGGCGGACAGCACGGCCGTCCCGCCCTTGGACGCCCCGACCAGCAGCACCTTCGCCGCCCCCTCGGACCGCGCGTACGCGACGGCGGCGGTGACCTCCGCGACCTCGCTGCCGGCCGAGTTCACGGCGACCACCCGGTAGCCGTCCGCGGCCAGGTCCACCGCCTTCGGCACCCACTGGCAGACGTCGCTCTCGGCCTGGTGCATGAGGACCAGTGCGGTGGTCCCGGTGCCCGTCGCGAAGGCCTCCACGTCCTGGCCGGTGCCGCTCGGGAAGGTCACCGAGTGCGCCTTGGCCTGTTCGGGTGACAGGCAGCCGAAACCGTCGGCCGTGGCGGTCGGCACGGGCGCGGCCGTCGCCTTGGCGTCGCCACCGCCCGATCCGCACCCCGCGAGCAGCACCAGCGAGGCGGCGAGCCCGGCCGCGGCCGCCGCCCGCAGCGGCCTGGCGGCCGCCAGGCCGGGACGCGCGGACGGATGAGGGCACGCGTGCCGGCCGGAGGGCACGGACGCGCCGGTGTACGACACGGAGGGAGCAGCCGTCTGCATGGCTGGATCGTGGCGGCGCACGCCGCCCGGAGTCAATGGTCTGGACCACGGCGCGGCAAACGGTCCGCCGCCGGGAGGGCGCGTCTACGTGCGCAGGCCGTCGAAGGCGAGCCGCACCACCGCGTCGGCGACCTGGTCGCCCGCCACCCCGCCCCGGCCCTCCGGCCGGTACCACTCCACAAGCGAGTTGATCATTCCGAACAGCAGACGGGTGGCGAGCCGCGGCTCGACGTCCGCCCGCAGATCCCCCTCCGCGACCGCGGCCCGCAGCAGCGCCGAGACCCGCTGGTCGAACTCCCTGCGGCGTTCCATCGCCCACCGCTCGGTCGTCGTGTTGCCGCGCACCCGCAGCAGCAAGGTGACGTAGGGAAGCTCGTCCATCAGCACATCGGCGGTACGGCGTGTGACGTACTCCAGCCGGCGTATGGCGCGTCCGTCGACGGCGCCGGGCTCGCCGAGGATGCCGAAGAGGCCGTCGAGCGCGCGGCCGACCGCCCTGTGGAGCAACTCCTCCTTGCCCTTGACGTGGTGGTAGATCGAGGACTTGGAGATGCCCGCGGCGCGCGAGAGGTGCTCCATGGACGTGCCGTCGTAGCCGCGCTCGTTGAAGACCTCGACGGCCACGGCGAGCAGCGAGTCCGGCGTGTAGGTGTCGCGCTTGGACATGGTCATCAGGAGATCACACCGCAGTCCGCGGCGTCCGCCCGGCGGCGCAGTTCGGGGCAGGGCGCGTAACGGCCGGTGGGATACCACGCGTGCAGGTTGTCCAGCACCTCGCACACATAGGACGCCGAGATCAGCTCGCCCCACTCCAGCGGACCCAGCGGGTAGTTGACGCCGAGGCGCATCGCGGTGTCGATGTCGTGCGGGGAGGCCACCTCCTTGGCGAGGGCGTCGAACGACAGGTCCACCAGCATGGCGACGGTCCGCGCGACCACCATTGCGGGCACGTCCCTGACGACGCTGACCCGCTTGCCCATCGCCTGGAACAGGCCGGTCGCCTCGGCGACCGCGGCGGCGTGCACGCGGGCCGAGGGGGCGATGCCGATCCTGGTCGCCGTGCGGTAGTCCAGCGCCAGATCGAAGGCGATGACCGGCTCCCCGCCCGCGCTCCCGTCGGCGAGCCGCAGCGACACGCCCCCGGGAAGCACGATCTCGCCGCGCGGTCCGGGCCCTCCGGACACGCCTCCTGCGGGCGCCCCGCCGTCACCCTCGCCGGCCCGGCCTCCGCGGCCGTCCGCCTCCTGGGGGCGCGCCTCCTCGGTGCGCACCTCGATGCCCGCCTCGGCCATCAGCGCCACCAGCGTCCGCGCCGGGCCCAGGTCGCCGCGCACCACCACCCACCGGGGAGCCGCCGCGGGCTCCGCGGTGTGCGGCTCGTGCGCCGGCTCGCCCTGCCCGGGGCCGTGCTGGTACGGGAACCAGCCGCGGCCGGTCTTCCGGCCGAGCCGCCCGGACTCGACCAGGCGGCGCTGGGCCAGCGAAGGAGTGAACTTCGGGTCGTGGAGGAACGCCTCCCACACCGAACGGGTGACCGCCTCGTTGACGTCCTGCCCGATCAGGTCCATGAGCGCGAAGGGACCCATGGCGAACCCGCCGCACTCGCGCAGCAGCGCGTCGATCGTGGCGGGGTCGGCGGCCCGCTCCTCGTAGACGCGCAGCGCCTCCGCGTAGAAGGGGCGGGCGATGCGGTTGACCAGGAAGCCCGGGGTGTCGGTGCAGCGCACCGGGGTCTTGCCCCAGGCGGCTGCCGTGTCGTGGGCGGCGGCCACGGCCGCCGGGTCGCTCGCGGCCCCGGCGACGACCTCGACCAGCGGCAGCAGCGGGGCCGGGTTGAAGAAGTGCAGGCCGACCAGCCGGCCGGGCAGCCGCAGCGCGCCGGCGACGGCGGTGACCGACAGGGAGGAGGTGTTGGTCGCCAGCAGGCAGTCGTCCGCCACGACCGCCTCGATGTCGGCGAACAGCCGCTGCTTGGCGCCGAGGTCCTCGACGACGGCCTCCACGACCATCGCCGCGCCCGCCAGGTCGGCGACGCCCTCGGCGGGGGCCAGCCGGCCGAGCGCCTCCTTGTGCTCCGCCGGGTTCAGCCGGCCTTTGGCGACCAGCCGGTCGAGCCGCCCGCCCACGCCGTCCACCGCGGCCGCCGCGCGGCCCGGCACGGCGTCGTGCAGCAGGACGCGGTGGCCGGCCAGCAGCGCGACCTGCGCGATCCCCTGGCCCATGGTGCCGGCGCCGACGACGGCCACCGTGCTGCTGCGATCGAGTGCGGTCACGTCTGCACGACTCCCTGGCGAGTTCGGTCCCGGCGGCCCGGCGGGGCCCTCCGGAATGTCCGAGAGTTATCCACAGGCCGGGGAGGATGACCTTGTCCCGACCGAACATTCGGTTAATCTAGCGGTGTTCCCGCCACCCAGCCCAGCTCGACGAGGAGTTGGTCCCATGCCCGCCGATCTCTCCACCGTGCTCTTGATCGAACGCCATCGCGGCACCCTCGACAAGGCTCTGGAAGCTGTCAGGACCCGCGAGTTCTGGTCGCCCTACCCGGAGCACCCGAAGGCGTACGCCGACGCCGAGGAGGGTCGCGCCGCCTTCGAGGCGCTGCTCGGCAACCGCTTCGACCTGGACCAGCCCGGCACCGACGAGTGGACGGGCGGCGAGCGTTCGCCGTACGGCATCGAGCTGGGCGTCGAGTATCCGCACCCCGATCCGGACGTGCTGCTGCCCGCGATGCGCGCCGGCGTCGCGGCCTGGCGGGACGCGGGACCCGAGGCGCGGGCCATGGTGTGCCTGGAGATCCTCGCCCGGATCAACGCGCGCACCCACCAGTTCGCGCACGCCGTGATGCACACCTCCGGTCAGGCGTTCACCATGGCCTTCCAGGCGGGCGGCCCGCACGCCCAGGACCGCGGCCTGGAAGCCGTCGCGTACGCCTACGTGGAGCAGATCCGCGTGCCCGAGAACGCGGAGTGGATCAAGCCGCAGGGCAAGCGCGACCCGCTGTCCCTGCGCAAGACCTTCACGGCCGTGCCGCGCGGCATCGGCCTGGTCATCGGCTGCAACACCTTCCCGACCTGGAACGGCTACCCAGGCCTGTTCGCCTCACTGGCCACCGGGAACGCGGTGCTCGTCAAACCGCATCCGCGGGCCGTGCTGCCGCTCGCGCTCACCGTGTCGGTGGCCCGCGAGGTACTGGCCGAGGCCGGGTACTCCCCGGACCTGGTGTGCCTGGCGGTGGACCGGCCGGGGGAGGGCCTGGCCAAGACCCTCGCGCTGCGCCCGGAGATCGGCATCATCGACTACACCGGCTCCACCGCCTTCGGCGACTGGCTGGAGGCCAACGCCCGCCAGGCCCAGGTCTTCACCGAGAAGGCCGGGGTCAACACGGTGGTCGTCGACTCCACCGACGACTACCGGGGCATGCTCTCCAACCTCGCCTTCTCCCTGTCGCTGTACAGCGGGCAGATGTGCACCACCCCGCAGAACCTGCTGATCCCCCGCGACGGCATCACCACCGAGTCCGGCCCCCGCACGTACGACGAGGTGGTCGCCGACCTGGCCGCGGCGGTGGACGGCCTGCTCGGCGACGACGCTCGGGCGAACGCGCTGCTCGGCGCGCTGGTGAATCCGGAGGTCAAGGAGCGGCTCGACGCGGCTCCCGGCATCGGCGAGGTCGCCCTGGCCTCGCGCGCCGTGGCGCACCCCGACTTCCCCGACGCGGTGGTGCGCACCCCCGCGCTGGTGAAGCTGGACGGCGCCAAGCCGGACGCGGAGGCGGCGTACATGTCGGAGTGCTTCGGCCCGGTCTCGTTCGCCGTCGCCGTGGACTCGACCGCGGACGCGCTGGAGCTGCTGCGCCGCACCGTGCGGGAGAAAGGCGCCATGACGGTCGGCGGCTACACCACGTCGGCTGAGGTGGAGCGCGGTCTTGAGGAGGTGTGCTGGGAGGAGTGCGCCCAGCTCTCGCTGAACCTGACCGGCGGGGTCTACGTCAACCAGACCGCCGCGTTCTCCGACTTCCACGGCTCGGGCGGCAACCCGGCGGCCAATGCGGCGCTGTGCGACGGCGCGTTCGTGGCGACCCGCTTCCGGATGGTGGAGGTACGCCGCCAGGCGTGAGGTGGGCGGTCCGGCCGGGCCGGCCGGACCGCCTCAGCGGGGGTCGGCCGGAGTCCGGCCGGGCACCAGCGGCGAGCCCGAGGTGGCCGCCCAGTGGTAGAGGGCCATGCCGACGCTGGTGGCGAGGTTGTAGCTGGAGACCTGCGGCCTCATCGGCAGCGCCACCAGCGCGGTGGCCCGCTCCCGCAGCTCGTCGCCGACCCCGTGCCGCTCCGACCCGAAGACCACGAGCGCGTCGTCCGGCAGGTCGGCCGTCCGGATGTCGGCGCCCTCGGGGTCCAGCACGTACAGCGGCCCCGGCGGCAGGTGTGCGGCCTCGGCGCGCTCCACCGCCGTCGCGTAGTGCAGTCCGGCGCCGGACCGTACGGCGTTGGGATGCCAGGGGTCGAGGTCGCCGGTGGTCACGACGCCGGTGACCCCGAAGCCGGCCGCGAGCCGGACGACCGCGCCGACGTTGCCGAGGTTGCGCGGGCTGTCCAGGACGATGACGGGCGCCTGCCGGGGGCGCCGGCTCAGCGCGGCCAGGTTGGCCTCGCGGTCACGCCGGACGGCCAGAGCGGCCACCGCGGTGGGATGCACCCGGGCCACCAGCCCCCGCAGAGCGGCGGCCGGGATTTCGGTGAGCCGGGCGGCCATCACCGCGGTCAGGTCGGGCGCCAGCTCAGCGGCCAGCCGCAGGGCGTCCGCGCGGTCGGAGGTGACCGCCAGCCGGACGTCGGCGCCGAACCGCAGCGCGTGCTTGAGGGCGTGGAAGCCGTCGAGCAGTACGGCGTCCGGAGCAGCCGCCCGCCACTCCCGTACCGCGTCCTCGGCGGTGAGGGCGTGGCGGGCGGGCGGCTCGTCGGTCATGGCGTCAGCCTACGGTCCCGGACGGCGGGTCCCGCCCGGCCGGCGGGTCAGGACGGCCCGGCCACCGCGCCGGCCGGCGGCGGACCCGCGGCGGGTTCCGGCAGCCCGGCCGCGCCGGAGTCGCGGACCCTCGCGGGCTCCGGCGCGCGTGGACCCCGCACGGCTCCCGCGATCCGCTGTGCCAGCCAGCGCAGGAACCCGGTCGGAAGGAACACCGCGTCCGCGGCGATCATCGCGAGCGAGAAGAAGGGCAGGCCGAGGATGAGCGCGATCGAGGCGTGCTCCAGCATCATGCAGGCCAGCAGGACGTTCTTCACCCGCCGGTTGAAGAGGGTGAAGGGGAAGGCCACCTGCACGATCACCGTGCCGTAGGTGATCAGCATGACCATCACGTCGTTGCCGGCGAGCGCGTGGGACAGGGCCGGCCAGGGGGTGAAGTCGTCGAGGTGGAGCGGGTAGTAGAGAGCGGTGCCGTCCTGCCAGCGGCTGCCCTGGATCTTGTACCAGCCGGCGGTGGAGTAGATCAGGCAGACCTCGGCGACGATCACCAGCATCGCGCCGTTGTGGACGATGTCGCCCATGGTCTCCAGCACGGTGCGCGGCTCGCCCGGGGCGTAGCGGCGCACCGCCCACCACACGGCCTGGCCGATCCAGCAGGCCCAGAAGGCCGTCGCCCAGCCGGTGCTCAGCTTCCCGGCGAGCGTCGCGGCGACGAGGCCGGCCCCCAGCACCGCCCACAGCGCGATCCCGACCGGATCCAGGTCGGCCGCGCGCGGCACCCGCGCCCCGGCCCGGTTCCGGTCTTCCGTCGCCGTGCCGGCCTGGGGGGCGGCTTCCGCGCGGGCCTCGGTGCCGGCCTCCGCGGCCGCTTTCCTGCCCGCACCGGCTTCCGCTTCCGTGCCCGCTTCCGTGCCGGCCTTCGCGGCGGCTGCGGCGGCCGCTCGGACCGTCCGCCGGTGGTCGAGCGACCAGACCTGCGCGCAGCGGGTGAACAGCAGGTAGATCGCCATGATGTGGATGACGTTGTCGCCGCCGTCGCCCATGAAGACGTTGCGGTTCTGCAGCGAGAGCACGCCGACCATGAAGATCAGCGAGGAGGTGCGGGTCCGCCAGCCGAGCAGAAGCGTGACGGCGGAGACTGTCGAGAGCGCGTAGACGATCTCGAACCAGGCGCGGCTGTCGCTCCACAGCAGCACGGTGAAGGCGTGGTTGCCCGCGATCAGACGCCTGGCCAGGTCCAGGCCCCAGGGGCTGCCGGGGCCGTACAGCTCGTCGCGGTGCGGGAACTCCCTCAGCAGGAAGAGCAGCTGCACCAGTGCGAAGCCGATCCGCACCACCGCGCTCTGGTAGGGGGCGAGCGCGCTGCCGGTCACCCGCCGCAGGCCGCGCGCGAAGGCCCGGTCGAGCCCCGCGCTCCACAGCGCGAACGGCGCTGTTCCGGCGGTCGCGGCGGCCGAATCGGCCCTGTCGTCGGCCAGGTGGCTGTGGGGGGCGCTCACGAGGCGTTCTCCTGCCCGGAGGCCGTGGTGTCGACGGGCCACCACGGCAGCTGACGGAATTGGGTGCTGGGGCTGTTGGCGCCGGCGATCCAGCTCGGCTGGGGCACGTCGGTGGTGGCCACCCGGATCTGGATCCGCGCCACCCGGCCACCCTCGTACCGCGTGCCGAAACGCTTCTCCACAATCCTGAGCAGGTAGCTGCGGCTGAGGTCGCTGCGGTCCCCGCCGGTCGCCTGCTCCTGGGTGTCGTGCGTGTCGGAGTAGAAGCCCCAGGCGCGCCGCAGCTCGTTCTGCTGGCTGTGGCTGGGCACCGGGTCATGCCGCATGGCGGCGATGTCCCTGCCGGTCAGGTCCACCCACGCGCTGGTCGCGACGGTCCCGCCCGGCTTGTCCAGCTCGGCGCGCGCCTCGACGTGGATGTTCTGCTGCAGCGGGTCGGGCGCGAACAGCTTCCAGTTCTGCTCGAACTCCGGATACACGTAGTCGTTGACCGCCGCCGCGTGCTCCTTGCTGAGCGTGTTCGACGGCGCGACGTGCAGGAACATCATGGCCAGGTGGTACAGCGCGGCGACGGCGACCGCGCCGACCGTCACCGCCACGGCCAGGCGTCCCGGAAATGACAGTGCAGCCGCGCGCGACGGCGGCTCCTCCAAGGGGTCCATCGTCTCTCCGCCCTCCCCTGCGCCCGCGCCCCGGGCCCGGCTCCGATGCCGCCCAGCACGCTATCCGCCATGCGCTCCGGCGGTGACCATACCGAGTTATCCACAGGCTCAGGAATGGCTTGACACCCCATCTCCCGCACTCGACCATGGAATGGACCGAACGATCGGTCGGTCGGCTCGCCCGAAGCGGGCTGCCGGCGCAGGAAAAGACGCAGAGAGGGAGGGTCCGATGACGACCACGGCCCAGCCCGCGGCAAGCGCGGCGCAGACCTCGCCGCTGGACGAGGACGCCCTCGCCGGACTGGCGGCGGCCTTCGACGCCGCCCTCGCCGCCGACTCGAGGATCGAACCCCGGGACTGGATGCCGGACGCCTACCGGGCCACCCTCGTCCGCCAGATGGCCCAGCACGCCCACTCCGAGATCATCGGCATGCAGCCGGAGGCGAACTGGATCACCCGCGCGCCCTCACTGCGCCGCAAGGCGATCCTGATGGCCAAGGTCCAGGACGAGGCAGGCCACGGCCTCTACCTCTACAGCGCCGCGGAGACCCTCGGAGTCGACCGGGACGAGCTGCTCGACAAGCTGCACGCAGGCCGCCAGCGCTACTCCTCCATCTTCAACTACCCGACCCTGACCTGGGCGGACGTCGGTGCGATCGGCTGGCTGGTGGACGGCGCCGCGATCACCAACCAGGTGCCGCTCTGCCGCTGCTCCTACGGGCCCTACGCCCGCGCGATGGTGCGGATCTGCAAGGAGGAGTCCTTCCACCAGCGTCAGGGCTACGAACTGCTGCTCGCGCTCAGCCGCGGCACCCCGGCCCAGCACGACATGGCCCAGGACGCGGTGAACCGCTGGTGGTGGCCGTCGCTGATGATGTTCGGACCGCCGGACGACGAGTCGGCGCACTCCGCGCAGTCCATGGCCTGGAAGATCAAGCGCCACTCCAACGACGAGCTGCGCCAGCGCTTCGTGGACATATGCGTCCCCCAGGCCGAGGTGCTCGGGCTCACCCTCCCCGACCCCGACCTGAGGTGGAACGAGAGCCGCGGCGCCCACGACTACGGGCCGATCGACTGGACGGAGTTCCAGGAGGTCCTGCGCGGCAACGGCCCCTGCAACGAGCAGCGGCTGGAGCGCCGCAAGGCCGCACACGAGCGCGGCGCATGGGTACGGGAGGCGGCCACCGCCTACGCGGCCAAGCACAGGGAGGAAGAGGCATGACAGGGCAGACCAGCGACGCGTGGCCGCTGTGGGAGGTCTTCGTGCGCAGCAGGCGGGGGCTCAGCCACAGCCACGCCGGCAGCCTGCACGCCCCGGACGCCGCCATGGCCCTGCGGAACGCACGCGACCTGTACACCCGGCGGGCCGAAGGCGTCTCGATCTGGGTGGTGCCGTCCACGGCGATCACCGCCTCCTCGCCCGACGAGAAGGACCCGTTCTTCGAGCCGGCCGCGGACAAGCCCTACCGCCACCCCACGTTCTACGAGATCCCCGAAGGGGTGAAGCACCTGTGAGCACTCCCACGCCCACCGCGGTCGGGACCGCCACCCTCGCGCTGGCGGACGACGCCCTCGTGCTCGCCCAGCGGCTGGGGGAGTGGGCCGCGGACGCCCCGGTGCTGGAGGAGGACGTGGCCCTCACCAACATCGCCCTCGACCTGCTCGGCCAGGCCCGCACCCTGCTGTCGCTGACAGGCGACGAGGACGAGCTGGCCTACGGCCGCGAGGAGCACCAGTTCCGCAACGTGCAGCTCGTGGAGCGGCCGAACGGCGACTTCGCCGACACCATCGCCCGCCAGCTCTACTTCTCCGTCTACCAGGAGCTGCTCTACACCGCGCTGGCAGCGGCGGACGGGCAGACGGCCCCGCTGGCGGCCAAGGCCGTCAAGGAGGTGGCTTACCACCGGGACCACGCCGAGCAGTGGACGCTGCGTCTGGGCGACGGCACCGAGGAGAGCCACCGCCGGATGCAGCGGGCCCTGGACGGCTTGTGGCGGTACACCGGCGAACTGTTCGCACCCCTGGAGGGTCTCGGCGTCGAGCTGCCCGCCCTGCGCGCGCCCTGGCTGGAGCGGATCACCGCCGTCGTGGAGCGGGCGACGCTGACCATGCCGCAGGGCCCCGACCGCACCCCCTGGTCGGCGGGAGCCGGCCGCCAGGGTGTGCACACCGAGCCCTTCGGCAAGCTCCTCGCCGAGATGCAGTACCTGCACCGCGCCCACCCGGGGGCGTCATGGTGACCCCCGGCACCGCGCTTCCGGTGCCCCCTCCGGTCGCCGCCCCGACAGCGCTGGAGCAGGAGCTGCTGCGGCTGGCCGGGCAGGTGCCCGACCCCGAGCTGCCGATGATCTCGCTGGCCGAGCTGGGCGTGCTGCGCGGCATACGGGTCACCGGTCCCGGCCGGGTCCAGGTCGAGCTGACCCCCACCTGGACCGGCTGCCCGGCTATGGACGCGATGGCCTCCGACATCACCGGGGTCCTGCACGGGGCCGGCATGGCCGAGGTGGCGGTACGCACGGTGCTGTCGCCCGCCTGGTCCACGGACGCCATCAGCGCCGAGGGACGCCGCAAGCTCGCCGAGGCGGGGGTGGCGCCGCCCAGGCCGCAGACGTTCGGCGGCCCCGCCGGCTCGGCTCCGGTGCCCGTCGACCTGGCGATCCGCTGCCCGCACTGCGGCTCGACCGACACCCGGCTGCTGAGCCGGTTCTCGTCCACGGCGTGCAAGTCGCTGCGCCGCTGCGAGTCGTGCCGCGAGCCGTTCGACCACTTCAAGGAGGTGTGATGTTCCATCCGCTGCGGGTGGCCGAGGTCAGTCCGCTCACGGACGACTCGGTGACCATCTCCTTCGAGGTGCCCGTCGAGCTGCGCGCCGAGTACCGCTATGCGCCCGGTCAGCACATCGCCATCCGGCGCCGCTCGGCCGGAGACGAGACACGGCGGACGTACTCGCTGTGCGATCCGGCGCCGCCGGCGGGCGAGCCGGGACCGCTGCGGCTGCGGGTCGGGGTGCGGCTGGTGGAGGACGGCGAGTTCTCCACCTTCGCGCTCAAGGAGCTGACCGCGGGGGACGTGCTGGACGTGATGACGCCGGCCGGGCGGTTCGTGCTGCGGCCGCGTCCCGGCAGCTTCGCCGCGGTGGTCGGCGGCAGCGGCATCACGCCGGTGCTCTCCCAGATCGCCACGGTGCTCGCGCGTGAGCCGGGAGCGAGTTTCTGCCTGGTGCGCAGCGACAGGACCGCGGCGTCCACGATGTTCCTGGAAGAGGTCGCGGACCTGAAGGACCGGTGGCCCGACCGGTTCCAGCTGGTCTCGGCGCTCTCCCGCGAGGAGCAGCAGGCCGGACTGCCCACGGGCCGCCTCGACGCGGAGCGCCTCACCGCGCTGCTGCCCGCGCTGATGCCGGTTGCGGCGGTGGACGGCTGGTATCTCTGCGGGCCGCTCGGCCTCGTCAGCGCCGCCGAGCAGGCGCTGCGCGCCCTCGGGGTGCCGCGCGCCCGGGTCCACCAGGAGATCTTCCACGTGGACGAGGTCCCCGCGCTGCCCTCGGCAGCGGCGATACCCGGCGGCGGCACCGTGAAGGCCACCCTCGACGGCCGCGGCGGGAGCTGGCCCGCGCAGGGCGGCGACTCGGTGCTGGAGACGGTGCTGCGCAACCGCGCGGACGCCCCGTACGCCTGCAAGGGCGGCGTGTGCGGCACCTGCCGGGCGAAGCTGGTCTCCGGCGAGGTGCGGATGGACCGCAACTTCGCGCTGGAGCCCGAGGAGACCGAGGCGGGCTACGTGCTGGCCTGCCAGTCGCACCCGCTCACACCGGTGGTGGAGGTCGACTTCGACGCCTGAGGCGCGGGGGCGCTGGGGTGCTGGCGGCGCTGGGGCACGCCCGGCTCGACGCGGAGCCGCCCCGAGGCGCCCGAGGGCGTCAGGTCACAGGACGAAGCCCTCGCCACCGCTGCCGTCGACGACCGGGCGGCCGGCGGCCTCCCAGTCGAGCATGCCGCCGCTGACGTTGACGGCGTCCACGCCCTGGGCGATCAGGTACTGGGTGACCTGCGCGGACCGGCCGCCGACCCGGCAGACGACGTGCACGCGGCCGCCGTCCGGGACCTCGGCGATGCGTCCCACGATCTCGCCCATGGGGATGTGCAGGGCGCCGTCGGCGTGGCCCGCGGTCCACTCGTCGTGCTCCCGCACGTCCAGCAGGATCGCGTCGGCGGGTACGGCAGCGGCGTCAACGGCGGGCAGCTGGGACTGGAACATCGGACGCGGCCTCCTGGGACACGGGCAGGGCAGGGTGGTGGGTGCGGCGGGCGCGCGGACGCGCACCGCTCACCGGGACAACGTGGAAAAGCTACCTCAGCCTTCCGCGTCGCCGGGTTCCTTCCGCGCCCCGGGCCGGTCGGCCTCCGCCGCCGGCGCGGCCTGATCCGTGGCCGCGCTGTCCGCGCTGTCCGCGGCGGTCTCCGTGGCGGCGGCGCCCGCGGCGGCGTGATCGGAGTCGGAGCGCTCCGGCTCGGCCCCGGCGGACGCCGCCTCGGCCTCGGCGGCGGCAGCAGCCGCACGGCGGCGCTCGGCGCGGCCCGACGGCTTGCGGACCAGCTCCGCCAGCCGGGCCTCACGCTGCGCGACCTGGGTGAGCAGCTGCTCCGCGATCTCGTTGAGCAGGGCGTCCGGGTCCTCCGGGGCGAGCTTCATCATCTGGCCGATGGCGCTCTCGTCCAGGCTCTTGGCGAGCGCCGCGAGCTTCTCCTTGCGCTCGGCGAGCCACTCCAGCCGGGCGTAGAGCACCTCGGCCTCGTCGGGCAGGGCCTCCTCCGGCACCGGTCCGGCGTCCCACTCCTCCGACAGGGCGCGCAGGGCGTCCTCGTCAGCGTAGGCGTACGCCTCGTTGACCCGGGCGATGAAGGTGCTCCGGCGCTCCTTCTCGGCGTCGTCCTGGGCGAGGTCCGGGTGCGCCTTGCGCGCCAGCTCACGGAAGAGGCGCTGGGCCTCCTTGCCGGGCCGCACCCGGCGCGGCGGATTCGGGTCCTCCACCGGGCGCACGCCGTCCGCCCCGAGCAGACCGCCGAACAGCTCCTCGACGCCCGGCATGGGCATCACCAGCGCTCTGGCCTCCCAGGCCCGCTCGATGTCCTGCCGGTCACCGCTGTGAGCGGCGACCGCCTCGGCGATCAGCGCGTCCAGCTCGTCCAGCCGTGCGTACATCGGGCCGAGGCGCTGATGGTGGAGCCGGGAGAAGTTCTCCACCTCGACCCGGAAGGTCTCCACCGCGATCTCGAACTCGATGAGCGCCTGTTCGGCTGCCCGTACGGCCTTCGCCAGCCGATCCTCCCCGTCGGAGGTGGCGGACGCGGTCGTGGCGGACGAGGCGGCGGACGATTCTGCTCCGGAGATGTTCGTCACCCGGACAGCCTAGGCCCTGCGCGAGCGATCTTGCTCGGGCCGCAGGTCAGGCCGCAGGTCCCGCGCAGGTCGGGTCGCGCCCGCCGACTGCGGGGGCGGCCCCGCCGGCCCCGGCACGGCTCCGGTCACCCCGCGGTCGCCCCTCACCCGGCCGCAGGATCCGCCGCGATCCGCCCGGCCCGTATCTCGGCCACCAGTTCCGCGTGGTCCGCCTCCGTACGGTCGGCGTAGGCCACCGCGAAGGCCGCGAGCGCCGTGTCCAGCTCGTCGTTCTTGCCGCAGTAGCCGGCCAGCAGCCGCGGGTCGGCGCTGTGGGCGTGCGCGCGGGCGAGCAGCGCCCCGGTCATCCGGGCGTAGTCGTCCAGCAGACCCGGCGGCAGGACGGCCGGGTCGACGCTGCCCTTGCGGTTGCGGAACTGCCGCACCTGGTGCGGTACGCCCTCCACCTCGGTCCACCCCAGCAGGAAGTCGCTGACCACCTGCATGCGCAGCTGTCCCTGGACGATGCGGCGGCCCTCGTGATCGCAATGTTCCACGTGAAACCCTGCCCGGCCCAGGTGCGGCAGCAGGGCCGACGGACGGGCCTCCTTGATCTGCAGGATCAGCGGCTCTCCCCGGTGGTCGAGCAGCAGCACGACGTACGACCTGGTGCCCACGCTGCCGGTGCCGACGACCCGGAAGGCGACGTCGTGCACGGAGTACCGGGCCAGGAGCGGCAGCCGGTCCTCGCCCACGGTGCCCAGATAGCCGTCGAGCGCCCCCGCGACGGCCGCGGCCTCGGCGTCCCCGACCCGCCGCAGCACAGGCAGCGCCTCGGCGAACCGCCGCCCGCCGCCTTCGACCGCCACGGTGGACCGCGCGGCGAACCGCGCGCTGGTGTTGCGCCGGGCCTTCGCCGACACCTCGTCGAGCGTGCCGAGCAGGTCGCGGGCGTCGGCATGGGTGACGAGTTCCTCGTCGGCGACCGCGTTCCACGCCTCCAGCACCGGGAGCCGGGCCAGCAGCCGCATGGTCCGCCGGTACGCGCCCACCGCGTCGTACGCCGCCGCCCGGCACACGTCCTCGGCCGCGCCGGCCTCCCGCCCGGCGAGGACGAGGGAGGTGGCGAGCCGCTGCACGTCCCACTCCCAGGGGCCGTGCACGGTCTCGTCGAAGTCGTTGATGTCCATGATGAGGCCGCCGCGGGCGTCCGCGTACAGGCCGAAGTTCCCGGCGTGCGCGTCGCCGCAGATCTGGGCGCCGATCCCGGTGACCGGCGCTGCGGACAGGTCGGCCGCCATCAGTCCGGCGGAACCGCGCAGGAAGGCGAAGGGCCCGGCCGCCATCCGGCCGACCCGCAGCGGTATCAGCTCCGGTATGCGTCCGGCGTTGGAGACCCGCACCGCTGCGACCGCCGCGCCCGGCCCGCCGTCCCGCCGGCGCCAGGTCCAGTGCGCGGCGCTTCCGTACACGCGGCGCGGCAGCCGCTCCCGCAGGGCCTTCCCCCGCCGCTTCGCCGACGCCTCGTGCGGCCAAGCGGCGAAACCCGCCGGCTGCGGAACCCGTGGGCCCATCGCGTCCCCGTCCCCCGACACCTGATCCGGCGTCAGCGGACGTGGCGTCACCGTCCCACTGACGAGGGGCAATCCTGCCATTCGGTCGACCCTGCCGGTGGTTTCGTGCTTGCCTTGTAGCAGGACCCTACCTAGCGCCGAACCGCAGGTGCACGACGTTGGACGAGACCACCCGGCCTCCCTCGGCCACCGACAGCGATCAGCACACCGACCGTCCCGCGGGCCACGACCAGCGCGACGCCCGCGAGGCACACAGCGCCCCCGCGCTGCGAGGACGCTCCCGCGAGAGCGCGCCGCGCTCCCCGGCGGGCGACGACGGCACAGACCAGTCAGCGCCCCGGACCGGAGCCGGTGGCGCCGAACCGAGCCACGACCCGGACCTCTCCGAGGACGTCGCCAAGGGAGCCGCCACGAAGGACCCCGTGCCATGCGTCGGCCCCGGCGCCGCGCCCGCAGCCGCCCCGGCGCACACCTCACACGCCCCTACCGCCGACTTCGGCGTGGCCGCCGTCCTCCGGCTGGCCGTGCTGTGCGTCGACCCCGACGGCCGCATCTCCTACTGGAACCGCGGCGCTGAGGAGCTGTTCGGCCACCGCTGGGAGCAGGTCTTCGGCCACCGCGCGTCCGGTCTGCTGACCGCACTCCGGCCGTCCGCCGGCCCCGGCGGCAGCCGCTCGGCGGCGGCGCACCAGGACACCCTGGACCTGCTGGACGACCTCACCGACCCGGCCTGGGCCGGCGCGCTGGCCGCCACCGACCGCGACGGCACCCTCAGGGACGTGCTCTGGTGGACGTACCGCCTGGTCGAGCCGGCCGGCCGCAGCCTGCTGGCCATCGCCGCCCACGCGAAGCCGCTGCGCACCGGCAGCCTGCGCATCGCGCTCGGCGGACGGATGCTCCCGTACACCGCGGAGGGCCCGCAGCGGCAGGACGTCTCGGTGGCCGCCGTCCTCGACCCGGCGGCCGACCCGGCCCGCGGTCACGCGCTCGTCGCCCGGCTCGGCAGCGTGCTGCCCGGGGTCAGCCCCGGCAGGCTGGACCGCGTGGTCCAGCAGATCGTCCCGCTGGGCCATCCCGTGCTGGAGGTCGACGCGAGCACCCGGTTGCCGGTCGTGCCGCACGACTACGTACGGGCCGCCGCCGCGGCCCGCGCCGAGCGCGGCGCCCGCAGGGAGCTGCTGCCAGGACCGCGCCTCGGCCGGCCCACCGCCGGTGGGCCGGCCGCGGGCGGCGGCAACGGCGTGGACCTGTCGAGTGCCGCCGCGCTCACCGCCGTCCCCGCGCCCCAGGTCACCCCGTTCATGCAGCCGCGCAGCGCGCAGTCCCCCGGCGGCGGGCTGATCTCCGACGCCGACGCGCTCGCGTACCGCGACGGCGTCGACCACGACCCGTTAGGCCCCGACGCCGCCGGCACCGGCCCTGGCCTCTCCGACCGCGACCTCCTCGGCCCCGACCCACTGGGCCGCGATCCGCTCGTCCGGCGCGAGGCGCTGGCCCGTCCGGGCCCGCTGACGGCCCACGGTCCGGTCGGCGCCGACCAATCGGCGGCCGAGGCCAGGACAAGGCAGGAACCGGTGATACCGGCCACCGGCACGGCCCTCGACGAGCAGTTGGCGCTGCTGCGCGCGGCCGGCGCGGTCGTCGGGTCGACCCTCGACCTGGAGACCACCGCCCGCGAGCTGTGCGCGGTGACGGTGCCGCGGTTCGCCGACTTCGCCGCCGTCCTCGTCGCCGACCAGCTCTTCTCCGACACCGAGCCGCCCCTGGACGACAAGCCCGGCGACACCGTGCTGGTCCGCCGGGTGGCCACCGCCTTCCAGGACCTGCCCGGGTCGTGGGAGACGGTGCTGCCCGAGGGCGAACTGCTGACGCTGCCGACCGGGGAGGTCGTGCCGCGGCTGGGCGACCCGGTGCTGGTCCCCGTCGTCGACCCGGCGCTCGCGCCCGACATCGCCCTGGACCTCGGCGTGCCGGCGCTCGGCCCGCTGCTGTCCGGTCACTCGCTGATCGTGACGCCGCTCACCGCGCGCGGCACCGTGCTGGGCCGGGCGGCGTTCCTGCGCGGGCCGGGCCGTCCCCCTTTCGACCAGCGCGACGCCGCGACGGCCGCCGAGGTGGTGGCCCGCGGCGCGGTCCACATCGACAACGCCCGCCTGCACCGACTGGAGTCCAGGGCCGCCGCCACCCTGCAGCGGTCGATGATGCCGACCAAGCCGCCGCGGCTGCCGGGCGTCCGGATCGCCCACCACTACATGCCGGGCGACCGGCAGGCGCAGGTCGGCGGCGACTGGTTCGACGCCATCCAGCTGCCCGGCGGCCGGGTCGCGCTGATCGTCGGCGACGTCATGGGCCACGGCTTGCAGGCGGCGGCGGTGATGGGCCAGTTCCGCACCGCCGTGATCACCATGGCCGGGCTGGACCTGCCGCCGGCGCAGCTGCTGCGCCACCTGGACAACCTCGCCCACCGGCTGGGCCCGGAACACCTCGCCACCTGCGTGTACGCGGTCTACGACCCGATCCACCGCCATCTCACGCTCGCCAACGCGGGCCACATCCCGCCGGTGCTGGCCGGCTACGACGGGCGCAGCGAGCTGCTGGAGATCCCCGGCGGGGCGCCGATCGGCGTGGGCGGGGTGCCGTTCGAGACGGTGGAGGTCAAGGTGCCGGACGGCAGTTGGCTGGTGCTATGCACGGACGGCCTGGTGGAGGTGCGCGGCCAGGGGATAGACGCAGGGCTCGCGGCCCTCTGCTCCCATGTCATCGAACCCGAGCAGACGCCCGAGGACGTGTGCGCCCAGATCCTCGCGCGGGTGCACTCCGAGGACCGCAGGGACGACGTGGCGCTGCTCGTCGCCCGCTTCGAGGGCATCGCACCGGAGGACGTCGTCCACTGGACGCTGCGCCTGGACCACGAGGAGGTGGGCAGAGCGCGGGACCTGACGCGCCGCCAGCTGGCCACGTGGGGCCTGGAGCGGCTCACGGAGACGACGGAGTTGCTGGTCAGCGAGCTGGTGACCAATGCGATCCGGGCGGCGTCCTACGAGGTGGAGCTGCGGCTGATGCGGGTCGGCAAGCTGCTGGTCGAGGTGAGCGACGACAACCACAACCTGCCGCAGTTGCAGCGCGCCGAGGGCGAGGACGAGGAGGGCCGCGGACTCGCGCTCGTCTCGCACCTGTCGCGGCGCTGGGGGACCAGCCGCAAGGCGGTGGGCAAGGTCGTCTGGTTCGAGCTGCGGCTGCCCGGATGAGGAACGGGCCGGGAGTCCTGACCCCTGAGGCGTTTCTGACGGACCGGACGGTTCCGGCGGTCCTGACGGTCCTTGTTCCGGTGCTCGCCCACGACAGATCTCGTTGTATTATACAACTCTGACTGACCCGGTTCCCGCACGTGATCCGGGCCGCGAACGAGGAGTGGCCGCGATGTCCGCACCGGAGGCGCCGACGTCAGCGACGTCGGCACGGCAGGCGACCCTGGAGAGCATTCAGCGTGAACTGACCGCCTTCGCGCGGCGGGCGCGCGCCACCGCGGCGCGCATGCACCCTGAACTCTCCCTGGTCTCGTACACGATCCTGTCCCACCTGGAGGAGCAGCAGGGCTGCCGGGCGACGGACCTCGCGGCGTACTACCTGCTGGACAAGTCGACGGTGAGCCGGCAGGTGGCGGCGCTGGATAAGCTGGGCTTCATCGAGCGGCGCACGGACCCCTCCGACCAGCGGGTGCAGGTGCTCCACCTGGCGCCGCGAGGCATCGACGTCCTCGCCGCGGCCCAGGTCAGCCGGCGGGCCGCCTTCGACGAGCGACTGGCGGCCTGGGGGCCGGCGGACCTGGAGCGGTTCGCGGAGTACCTCAAGCGGTACAACGAGGACGCGGCGTCGCACCCGTGGCCGCAGACGGGGACCGGCGGACGCTGACCCCACACGCCCACCGGACCCGCCCCGCCCACGTCCTCACGTCGCCGCGGGGATCACAGCCCTACGGTCACAGGTTGACGCCGAAGTCCTGTGCGATGCCGCGCAGGCCGGAGGCGTAGCCCTGGCCGACGGCCCGGAACTTCCACTCCGCGCCGTTGCGGTACAGCTCCCCGAAGACCATGGCGGTCTCGGTGGAGGCGTCCTCGGTGAGGTCGTACCGGGCGATCTCGGTGCCGCCGGCCTGGTTCACCACGCGGATGAACGCGTTGCGCACCTGGCCGAAGCTCTGCTGACGGGTCTCCCCGTCGTAGATCGAGACCGGGAAGACGATCTTGTCGACCTCGGCGGGCACGCCGGCGAGGTTGACCTTGATCGCCTCGTCGTCGCCCTCGCCCTCGCCGGTGAGGTTGTCGCCGGTGTGCTCGACCGAGCCGTCCGGACTCTTGAGGTTGTTGAAGAAGACGAAGTGCTTGTCCGAGACGACCTTGCCGGCGGTGTCGAGCAGCAGCGCGCTCGCGTCGAGGTCGAAGTCGGTGCCGGTGGTGGTGCGGACGTCCCAGCCCAGACCGACGGTGACCGCCGTGAGACCGGGGGCCTCCTTCGTCAGCGAGACATTGCCGCCCTTGGAGAGGCTGACACCCATGGTGGATCTCCCTGCTAGGTTCGGCGCGGGCAGCGCCGCTTGACGATTCCTTTGCCCAATGGCTCCAACGGACACCACCCTGCCCCGGTTCCCGGCAGCGTGCCACCGACCCGCCCGCCGCTTTCGCGGGGCTTCCCCGCCCGGTCCTCGCCCCGTGTCCGCCGAGGTGCGCCCGGTCTGCGCCCCGCCGCCGGCCCGGTCCCGGCTCCCGATCCCGCTCCCCGCACGCGGCGCGAGGCGGCCGCGCCGGGCCGCGGACCTCACTGCGGCGCGACTGCGCGCTCCCCTATCCGCGCCGCCGCCCACCGCGCCCACTCCTGCTGCATCGCGGTGAACCGCAGGCCGTACTCCAGCGCCAGCCGGCCGTGGACGGAGATGTCGTTCCCACCCCACTCCACCGTGGACTCCAGCTCCTCCAGGACGGCGTGCTCCTTGCCCGCGCGGTCCGCCTCCAGCGCGAGGAAGGCCGCGGCCTCGACCGGGGTCAGCACTCCGAGGAAGAAGACCCGCAGCAGCGTCTCGCTGCGCTTGATCCGGTCGGGCTCGGTCTCGACCAGCCAGTGCCGCAGCTCCCCCAGTCCGCCCTCGGTGATCGCGTACTCCTTGCGGCCGCGCGGCCCCTCGGCGGACACGCTCAGCAGCCCGCCGGCGGCGAGCTTGCCCAGCTCGCCGTAGACCTGGCTCTGGGTCGCGGGCCAGACGTTCGCGAGCGATGTCTCGAACAGCTTCATCAGGTCGTAGCCGCTGGCCGGGCGTTCGGCCAGCAGCCCCAGGACCGCATGTCGAAGGCTCATGCACAGCATCTTACCTTCCACTCTTGACAGGTCAAGTCCGCACGTTCTACTTTTGACAGGTCGCCACAGGAGCAAGGCAGCTACCGGACGGCCGGACCCCGGCCGCCCTCAGACGGAGGACCCATGAACCACCTGCGCGGTTTCGTCCCGTGGATCGCCTTCGCCGTCGTCTCCGCGGCCGGCTGGCAGTGGGGCGCGCTGACCGGTCTGGTGCTCGCGCTCTGGCTGCTCGTGCGGGACCGCAGGGCCGGGGTCGCGGCCGACGCGCTGATACTGGAGAGCAGCACGGCCGGCTGCTTCGCACTGCTCACCGCCGTGGCCTTCGCCGCCCCCCACAGTGGGCTGCACCACTGGACCGGCGCGCTGTCGATGGGCTGGCTCGCGCTGACCGCCTGGGCCACGCTGGCGGTGCGGCGCCCCTTCACCCTCGGCATAGCCCGGCGCCAGGCGCCGCGGGAGGTCTGGGAGTCCCCGGTCTTCGTGCGCGTCGGTGTGGTTCTCACCACGGTCTGGGCGGCGGCCTTCACCCTCACCGCGGCCCTGCTCGGTGCGATATCCGCCACTCGTCTCGGGCAGGGCGCGTCCATCCCCGTCCAGGTGGCCGGCTTCGTGCTGCCCGCCCTCTTCACCGCCCGCTACCCCGACCGGGTCCGCGCCCGCCTGACGGCGGCCGCCGCCTGACGTACCGCCACCCACCCGTCCGAGCCCGCGATCCGCGGGCTCGGACGGTCCGGACATGCAGAAACCCCCGCCCCGGGAATCCCGGGACAGGGGTCCTGTCGATGTGCGCGAGGGGGGAGTTGAACCCCCACGCCCTTTCGGGCACTGGAACCTGAATCCAGCGCGTCTGCCTATTCCGCCACCCGCGCATGGGTGCTGCCGTTCGAGACTCACACATCCGGTGGACTGTTGGGTCCTGGGGGTGTGGGAGCGCCTCCCGACATGCAGAAGATTAGCACGCCGCCCGGAGTGGAATCACATCCGTTTGACCCGCCCAGGTGCGGGACACTGGGGACAGTGGAACCAGGGACCGCCGAGTGGCGGCCCATCTACCATCGCAGTGGCAGGGGGTCGGCGGACGGCGCGGTGTGAGGGCTGACACTGCCCTGCCCAGCAAGATCGGGGAACCAGCTCTTTTTCCCGTGCGTGGATACGATCGGTAAGCAGTATCGGAAACGACCCGAGCGAAGAGCCCGAGGAAGGAGGTGCCCGGTGGGTGTACTGAAGCGCTTTGAGCAGCGGCTGGAAGGCCTGGTGAACGGCACCTTCGCCAAGGTGTTCAAGAGCGAGGTCCAGCCCGTCGAGATCGCCGGCGCACTCCAGCGCGAGTGCGACAACAACGCGACGATCTGGAACCGCGACCGCACCGTGGTCCCGAACGACTTCGTCGTCGAGCTGAGCGCCCCCGACTACGAGCGGCTCAGCCCCTACGCGGTGCAGCTGGGCGACGAGCTGGCGGGCATGGTCAAGGACTACGCCAAGCAGCAGCGCTACACGTTCATGGGCGGCATCAAGGTCCACCTGGAGCGCGCCGACGACCTGGACACGGGGCTCTACCGGGTGCGCAGCCGCACCTTGGCGGCCAGCGAGTCGCAGCACGCCGCCCCGCAGGCCCAGCACGGCGGCCAGCCGTCCTCGTACCAGCAGAGCCCGCAGGGCTACCAGCAGCCGCAACAGCAACAGGGCCCCGGCTACGCGCAGCCCGGCGGCAGGCCCGCGGGGCCGCAGCGGCCCGCGGGTCCTCCGCCGATGCCCGCCGCGCCGCCGCCGGCCGGCCACCGCCCCCAGGGCGGTGCGTCGGTGACCCGGCTGCCCGGCACCGGCGCCCCGGCCGGCTCCGCGGGCGGGTCCGTCCGCCGCTGGATCGAGATCAACGGCACCCGCCACCAGATCTCCCGGGCGACGCTCGTGCTCGGCCGCTCGACCGAGGCGGACGTGCGGGTCGACGACCCCGGTGTGTCCCGCAAACACTGCGAGATCCGGGTGGGTACGCCCTCCGTTGTCCAGGACCTCGGGTCGACGAACGGCATCGTGGTGGACGGACAGCACACCCAGCGCGCTACGCTCCGCGACGGCTCCCGCATTGTCGTGGGGAG
Source organism: Actinacidiphila polyblastidii (assembly GCF_036353415.1). Classification (NCBI taxonomy): domain Bacteria; kingdom Bacillati; phylum Actinomycetota; class Actinomycetes; order Kitasatosporales; family Streptomycetaceae; genus Actinacidiphila; species Actinacidiphila polyblastidii. The sequence continues at coordinate 22,435 of NZ_JAZEWV010000027.1, read as the reverse complement.
CACCACCATCGTGTACAGGCAAGCCGAAGGGTGAAGCGGGGGCAATGTCAGAGCTGACCCTCACGGTCATGCGGTTGGGTTTCCTCGCCGTTCTGTGGCTGTTCGTCATCGTCGCGGTACAGGTCATCCGCAGTGACCTGTTCGGGACCCGTGTCACCCAGCGCGCCGCGCGCCGCGGGGACGACCGGTCGCGCCCGCCGCAGCAGCGCCAGCAGCAGGCGCAGCCCGCGCCTGCCCGGCAGCAGCAGGCCTCCCGGCAGCGCCGCGGCGCTCCCACCAAGCTCGTGGTCGCCGAGGGCTCGCTGGCCGGTACCACCGTCGCGCTCCAGGGCCAGACGATCACCCTGGGCCGGGCGCACGACTCGACGATTGTGCTCGACGACGACTACGCGTCCAGCAGGCATGCCAGGATCTACCCGGACCGCGACGGCCAGTGGATCGTCGAGGACCTCGGATCCACGAACGGCACCTATCTGGACCGGAACCGGCTGACCACGCCCACACCGGTTCCGCTGGGTGCGCCGATCCGCATCGGCAAGACCGTCATCGAGCTGCGGAAGTAGTCGCACAATGGGCGAGCGGAGCCACGACGCGCGAGCGAGAGGGTGGGCAGCGTGCGGATGTACCCGGAACCGACGGGGGAGGTGCGCATGTCCCTGAGCCTGCGTTTCGCTGCCGGTTCGCACAAGGGCATGATCCGCGAGGGGAACGAGGACTCCGGTTACGCCGGCCCCCGTCTGCTCGCGATCGCCGACGGCATGGGCGGCCAGGCCGCCGGCGAGGTCGCCTCCTCCGAGGTGATCTCCACCATCGTCACGCTCGACGACGACATCCCCGGCTCCGACATCCTGACCTCGCTGGGCACCGCGGTGCAGCGGGCCAACGACCAGCTGCTGCACATGGTCCAGGAGGACCCGCAGCTGGAAGGCATGGGCACCACGCTCACGGCGCTGCTCTGGACCGGCCAGCGGCTCGGCCTCGTGCACGTCGGCGACTCCCGCGCGTACCTGCTGCGTGACGGCGTCCTCACCCAGATCACCCAGGACCACACCTGGGTGCAGCGGCTGGTCGACGAGGGACGCATCACCGAGGAAGAGGCCACCACGCACCCGCAGCGCTCGCTGCTGATGCGCGCGCTGGGCAGCGGCGAGCACGTCGAGCCCGACCTCTCCATCCGCGAGGTGCGGGTCGGCGACCGGTATCTGATCTGCTCCGACGGTCTGTCCGGCGTCGTCAGCCACCAGACCCTCGAGGACACCCTCGCCGGCTACCAGGCCCCGCACGAGACCGTGCAGGAGCTGATCCAGCTCGCGCTGCGCGGCGGCGGACCCGACAACATCACGTGCATCGTCGCCGATGTGCTGGACACCGACGACGGCGACACGCTGGCCGCCCAGCTCAATGACACTCCTGTGGTGGTAGGCGCGGTCGCCGACACCCAGCTGCCGCTGCAGGACCCCCGGCACCTCCAGACGCCGGCGGGCCGCGCCTCCGAGCTGGGCCGCACCCCGCACCAGGGCGGAGCGTCCGGCGCGTTCGGGCCGCCCGGCAGCGGCGACCCGGCCCGCGGCGGCGTCCTCGGCTCCTTCGGGACGTACGACGAGGACGACTTCGACAAGCCCGGCAAGAGCCGCAAGTGGCTCAAGCGCAGCGTGGTCGCGGTCGTCGTGCTCGCGGTGATCGGCGGCGGCCTCTACGGCGCCTACACCTGGACCCAGACGCAGTACTACGTCGGCGCCAAGGGCGACCACGTGGCCGTCTACCAGGGCATCGACCAGAAGCTCGGCTGGATCAAGCTGTCCAAGGTGCACAAGGACCGCGCCGACATCCCGCTGAAGTACCTGCCGTCCTACCAGCGCAAGCAGGTCGAGGACACCATCGCGGTCAGCAGCCTCGGCCAGGCCGTCGACAAGACCGACGAGCTGGCGACGCAGGCGGGCGTCTGCAAGAAGGTCTCGGACGCGAGGACCACCGGGTCCACGTCCACCGCCAAGCCGCAGACCGGCGGCACCGGCAAGGCCGCCGCCGCCGGCAAGGCCGCCGCGGGATCGGTCGGCGCGGGCGCCGCGACCGGCTCGGCGGGCGCCAACGCCGGGTCGAAGAAGACCGCCAGCACCACCACGTCTGCGACGCCCAAGCCCAGCGCGACGCCCACCACCGCCCCCAACCCGCCCCTGACCGACGCCGAGAAGAAGCTGGCTCAGCAGTGCAGTACCGGTCAGCAGTAGACGCGGGAGCAGCAGGAGGAGTCGGCTCTTCATGAGCGCCAGCAACACCACCACCATCACGTCGATCGGCGCGCCCAACCGCCGTAACACCGAGCTGGCCCTGCTCGTCTTCGCCGTGGCCATCCCGGTGTTCGCGTACGTCAACGTCGGCATGGCCAAGAACGGCTCGGTCCCGGCCGGGCTGCTCAGCTACGGTCTGGGCCTCGGCCTGATCGCGGGCATCGCGCACGTGCTGGTCAGGAAGTTCGCTTCGTACGCCGACCCGTTGATGCTGCCGATCGCCACGCTGCTCAACGGGCTCGGGCTGGTGCTGATCTGGCGGCTCGACCAGGAGCCGGTGCTCGGCGCCGCGATGGCGCCCAAGCAGCTGATGTGGTCGGCGCTGGGCGTGGCGCTCTTCGCCTGCGTGCTGGTGTTCCTCAAGGACCACCGCATCCTGCAGCGGTACACGTACATCTCGATGTTCGCCGCGCTGGTGCTGCTGGTGCTGCCGGTGTTCTTCCCGGCCGTCTACGGCGCGCGGATCTGGATCACCCTGCCGGGCATCGGCTCGCTGCAGCCCGGCGAGTTCGCCAAGATCATCATCACCGTCTTCTTCGCCGGCTACCTGATGGTCAAGCGCGACGCGCTGGCGCTGGCCAGCCGCCGCTTCATGGGCCTGTACCTGCCGCGCGGCCGCGACCTCGGCCCGATCCTGGTGATCTGGGCGATGAGCATGCTCATCCTGGTCTTCGAGACCGACCTCGGCACCTCGCTGCTCTTCTTCGGCCTCTTCGTGGTCATGCTGTACGTGGCCACCGAGCGGACCAGCTGGATCGTCTTCGGCCTGCTGCTCAGCGGCGCGGGAGCGTTCGTGGTCGGCTCCACCGAGCCGCACGTCAAGGTCCGCGTCCAGGACTGGCTGCACCCGCTGCAGCTGGCCTCGAACGGCGGCGTGACGGAGACCGCCCAGGCGATGTACGCCTTCGGCTCCGGCGGCCTGTTCGGTTCCGGCCTCGGCCAGGGCTACTCCCGGCTGATCGGCGGCATCGGGTCCAAGAGCGACTACATCCTCGCCACCGTCGGCGAGGAGCTGGGCCTGGCCGGTCTGATGGCCATCCTGCTGCTCTACGCCCTGCTGATCGAGCGCGGTGTGCGCACCGCGCTGGCGGCCCGCGACCCGTTCGGCAAGCTGCTGGCCATCGGACTGTCCGGGGGCTTCGCGCTCCAGGTGTTCGTGGTGGCCGGCGGAGTCACCGGCCTGATCCCGCTGACCGGTATGACGATGCCGTTCCTGGCCCAGGGCGGCTCCTCGGTGATCGCGAACTGGGCGCTCGTGGCGATCCTGCTGCGGATCAGCGACACCGCGCGGCGGCCCGCCCCGAGCCCCGCTCCCTCTCCCGACGCCGAAGCGACCCAGGTGGTGCGCACCCAGTGAACAAGCCCCTTCGACGGGTCGCGGTCTTCTGCGGTCTCCTCGTCCTCGCCCTGCTGGTCCGCGTGAACTACGTGCAGTTCGTGCAGGCCGACCAGCTCGCCAACGACACCCACAACCGGCGGGTGGCGATCAACCAGTACGCCCAGCCGCGCGGCGACATCATCGTCGACGGCAAGGCGGTCACCGGCCACACCACGACCACCGGCAGCGACTTCAAGTACAAGCGCACCTACACCGACGGACCCATGTGGGCGCCGGTGACCGGGTACGCCTCGCAGGCGTACAGCACCACCTTCCTGGAGGGCGTGGAGGACAAGTTCCTCACCGGGGACGACGACCGGCTGTTCTTCAACCGGACCATCGACCTGCTCACCGGCAAGGAGAAGAAGGGCGGGAACGTCGTCACGACGCTCAACGCCAAGGCGCAGGAGGCCGCGTTCAACGGCCTGGGCGACAAGAAGGGCGCGGTCGCCGCGATCGACCCGCGCACCGGCGCGATCCTGGCCCTGGCGAGCACCCCGTCGTACAACCCCGGTTCCTTCGCCGGCAACTCCACGACCGACGAGAAGAACTGGGTCGGCCTGGACAAGACGAAGGACGCCGACGACCCGATGCTCAACCGGGCGCTGCGCCAGACCTACCCCCCGGGCTCGACGTTCAAGCTGGTCACCGCCGCGGCGGCGCTGGAGAGCGGCAAGATCACGGACATCGACAAGAAGACGACGACGCCCGACCCGTACACCCTGCCGGGCACCAGGACGCAGCTGGTCAACGAGGGGCACATCCCCTGCAAGGACGCCACCCCGCGCGCCGCGCTGCGCTACAGCTGCAACACCGTCTTCGGCAAGCTCGGCGCCGAGGTCGGGCTCCAGAACATGGTCGACGAGGCCGAGAAGTTCGGCTTCAACAAGCAGCAGTACGTCCCGGTGCGGGCCGACGCCAGCAACTTCGACACCAAGATGAGCCCCGACCTGCTCGCGCAGTCCTCGATCGGCCAGTACGACACCGCCGCGACGCCGCTGCAGATGGCGATGGTCGCCTCGGCCATCGCCAACAACGGCGTGCTGATGAAGCCGTACGAGGTCGACAAGCTGGTCGCGCCGAACCTGAGCACCATCTCCCAGACCAGCCCCAGCGAGCTGAGCAAGCCGCTGTCGCCGGAGAACGCGCAGAAGCTCCAGTCGATGATGGAGACCGTCGTCAACGAGGGCACCGGCACCAACGCCAAGATCCCGGGCGTGCGGGTCGGCGGCAAGACCGGCACCGCGCAGCACGGCGTCAGCAACGACAAGAATCCCTACGCCTGGTTCGTCTCCTACGCCATGACCGACCAGGGCTCGCCGGTCGCGGTCGCGGTGGTGGTCGAGGACGGCTCCGCCAACCGCGACGACATCACCGGTGGCGGTCTGGCCGCGCCGATCGCCAAGAAGGTCATGGAGGCGGTCCTCGGCAAGTGAGAAGCGTCACGCCCCGGGCGGGGGCCGCCGGCCGCCGGTGAAGGTACCGGTCGGATATCGGCGGGCGGCCGGGACGGAGTTGCACGCGGCACGCCCGGTAGCGTATGCCCGTGCAGGCGCAGGGTATGGCTTCACGGATTCGGTGATCGGCGACTGCCGGACCGATAGTCGTTCCCAGCAGATATTCGGTTCAGGCAGAGAACGGGATTGAGGAGAGGGCAGAGCTATGGAAGAGCCGCGTCGCCTCGGCGGCCGGTACGAGCTGGGCTCGGTGCTCGGCCGCGGCGGCATGGCCGAGGTGTACCTCGCCCATGACACCCGCCTCGGGCGCACCGTCGCCGTGAAGACACTGCGGGTGGATCTCGCCCGCGACCCGTCCTTCCAGGCCCGGTTCCGCCGAGAGGCCCAGTCGGCCGCCTCGCTCAACCACCCGTCGATCGTCGCCGTGTACGACACCGGCGAGGACTACGTCGACGGCGTCTCCATCCCGTACATCGTCATGGAGTACGTGGACGGCTCCACCCTGCGTGAGCTGCTGCACTCCGGGCGCAAGCTGCTGCCCGAGCGGGCCATGGAGATGACCGTCGGGATCCTCCAGGCGCTGGAGTACAGCCACCGCGCCGGCATCGTGCACCGCGACATCAAGCCGGCGAACGTCATGCTGACGCGCACCGGCCAGGTCAAGGTCATGGACTTCGGCATCGCCCGCGCGATGGGTGATTCCGGGATGACCATGACGCAGACCGCCGCGGTCATCGGCACCGCCCAGTACCTCTCCCCCGAGCAGGCCAAGGGCGAGCAGGTCGACGCGCGCTCCGACCTGTACTCCACCGGCTGCCTGCTCTACGAGCTGCTGACCGTGCGGCCGCCCTTCGTGGGCGACTCGCCGGTCGCGGTGGCCTACCAGCACGTGCGTGAGGACCCGCAGCCGCCGTCGGTGTACGACCCCGAGGTCACGGCGGCGATGGACGCGATCGTCCTGAAGGCGCTCACCAAGGACCCGAACTACCGCTACCAGTCGGCCGACGAGATGCGCGCCGACATCGAGGCGGCGCTGGACGGCCAGCCGGTCGGCGCCACCGTGGCGATGGGCGCGGCCGGCGGCTACGGCTACCCGCACCAGTACGGCGACGCCATGGCCACCACCGCGATGCCCTCGCAGGGCGGCGACCAGCACACCTCGATGCTGCCGCCGATGCGCGACGACGACGGCGGCTACGGCTACGACGACCGCCCCGACCGGCGCCGCCAGAAGAAGAACAACACCTCCACGGTGCTGCTGGTGGTCGCGGCCGTCCTGGTGCTGATCGGCGCGATCTTCCTGGGCAAGGCGCTGTTCGGCAAGGGCGGCCAGGGCGGCGACGCCGTGGTGCCGAGCTTCCTGAACCAGTCGCTGACCGACGCGCAGACCAAGGCCACCAACGTCGACCTGACGCTCGTGCAGGGCGCGAAGATCGACTGCGCGGACTACCCGGTCAACGTGGTCGGCAAGCAGAGCCCGGCGGCGGACAGCCCGGTGCCGTCGAACAAGCAGGTCACCGTCCAGATCTGCAAGGGCAAGCCGCCGGCCGCGGTGCCCAGCGTGGTCCACGACGAGGTCAACGCGGCGAAGCAGCAGCTGTTCAACGCGGGCTTCACCAACGTCGTCGTGAAGTACCGGGCGTCCACCACCGACGATCCGAACATCGTGCTCAGCCAGGACCCGTCGGGCAGCGACCCGCAGCCGCTGAACACCAAGATCACGCTGACCGTGTCGAAGTCGCCGGACAAGAAGACGCCGCAGGACGTCAAGGGCGTGCCGTTCGACAACGCGAAGGCCACCCTCGCCGCGCAGGGCTTCACCAACATCGTGCGCGCGCCGCAGGACCAGCCTTCGGACACCACCGCCAAGGGCAGCGTCACGCAGCAGACGCCGGACCCGAACGGCGGCGCGGTCTCGCTGGACACGCAGATCGTGCTGACCGTCTCCTCCGGGCCCGACCAGACGCAGCAGCCGTCCCAGACGATGCCCGGTGATCTGACCGGGAAGACCGTCGGCGACGCCAAGGCCGAGCTGAACGCCCTGGGGCTCAACCTGCAGATCACCGCGGTCGGCCCCGGTGGCAACCAGGTCGGCGACGACGCTCACGTCTACAACGTCCAGCCGGGAGCGGGGTCGCCGTTGCAGGAGGGACAGCCCGTCCAGCTGCAGGCGTTCGGTGGTGGTGGCGGCGGCGGCGGAAACGGCTGACGCGCGCCGAACACCGCGCCTCGCGCATCGCGCACGGAAGGGGGCGGCCCGCACATCATGTGCGGGCCGCCCCCTTCTGCCGTACGCCCCCGCGGTCCGCCCCGCGTCGCCCCGTGCCGCGGCGCGCTCAGCGCAGCTCGGGGGGCGGGGTGCGCTGGGGGTCGACCTTCTGGGTGCGGACGAGTTCGCCCCAGACGATGTAGCGGTAGCGCGAGGTGTAGACCGGGGTGCAGGTCGTGAGGGTGATGTAGCGGCCGGGCCTGGTCCTGCCCGACTCCTTGGGGATCTGGTCGGTCACGGCGACGTTGTACTTCGAGGTCTGGTCGAGGATCTTGTAGACCTTGTAGACGTACCAGGTGTCCTTGGACTCGAAGACGACCGGGTCGCCAGTCTTGATCTTGTTGATGTTGTGGAACTTGGCGCCGTGGCCGTCGCGGTGCGCGGCGAGCGTGAAGTTGCCGGTCTTGGCCCAGGGCAGCACGGAGGGTGTCGGGCCCGTGTAGTAGCCGGCGACGCCCTCGTTGAGCACGTCCGTCGAGGTGCCCTTCTTCACCAGCACCTCGAAGTCGCGGCCCATCGCGGGGACGTGCAGGAAGCCGATGCCGTCCTTGGTGTCGAGGGTCTTGGGCGCGGAGTGGCCGCCGCCGGAGGGGGTGCTCTGCGCCCACTGCTGCCTGACCCGGTCGGCCGCCGCCTTCTCGTGCCGGTCGGCGATGACGTTGGTCCACCACAGGGAGTAGACGACGAAGAGGGCGAGGATGAGGCCGGCGGTGATGAGTATCTCGCCGAGGACGCTGATGGTGGCGGCGACGCGTCCTCGCCCGCCGCGCTTGTCGGTGGTCACACTGTTCCGTTCTTCGTCTCTTCGCCGGACCGTCCCGGAGGTCTCGTCACCCGCGGCCCGCCCTACCCCTGCAGCAGCGCGTCCGGCTTGCCCTTGCTGCGCGGCCGCTCCTCGATCAGCTTCCCCCACACGATCAGCCGGTTCTCGCTGGTGAACTCGGGGGTGCAGGTGGTGAGGGTGATGTACCGGCCGGGCTTGGTGAAGCCCGAGCCCGGCGGGACCGGCTGCAGCACGCTGGTGTCGGTCGGCGGGGTGGACGCCAGCGAGCTGGTCACCTGGTAGGTGTAGTACGCGTCCGCCGTCTCCACCACGACCTTGTCGCCGGCTTCGAGGTGGTTGATGTAGCGGAACGGTTCGCCATGGGTGTTGCGGTGGGCGGCGACCGCGAAGTTGCCGGTCTTGTCCCAGGGCATCGCGGTGTTCAGCGAACCGTCGTAGTGGCCGACCATGCCCTTGTCGAGCACCTTGTGCTTGTCGACGCCCTGCGCGATGGGCGCCTTCACGTCCAGCTTGGGGATGTACATGATCGCGAAGCCCTGACCCGGCGAGAAGGTGCCGGGGTTGCGGTCGGGGCCCTGGGCGGTCTTCGCCCACTGGTGCTCAAGGCTGTTGGACGCGCTGTTGGCCTGCTGGTGGGCGCGCACGTTGGTCCACCACAGCTGGTAGGTGACGAACAGCAGCATGATCACGCCGGTGGTGATGAACACCTCGCCGACGATCCGGCTGATCACCACCGCGGGGCTGTCCTTGGCCGCCTTCGCCGCCTTGCGGGCCTCGACCCGGCTCAGCGGCGGGGCCGGCGGCGACGTCCCGGCCGCGGCGGTGGGCGCTGCCGCGGTGCGGCTCCTGGCCCGGTGGCCGCCGCCGCGCTGCGCCGCCTTGCGCCGTGCGGCACGGCCGCCGTCACCGGGCGCGGGCGCGGGCGTGGCCGGCGCGAACGCCGCACCGGCGAGCTGCGCCTCGTCGACCACCGGCAGCTGAGCGGTCGCGTCGACGTCCAGGGCGGCCGCGGCGTGCGCCCCGGCCGTCGGGGTCGTCGCGGTCGTCGCGGTCGTCGGGTCCATCGCGCCTGCCGCGCCCGCGGCGTCGAGCGCGTCAACGGCGGACGTCTCGGACCGCTCAGGCCGCCCGCTCGGCGCGAGCGGCGCCTGCGCCGCCGTGCCGCCCGCTGAGGCGGCCTCGGGGGCGCGTACCGGCTCGGGATGCTCGGGCGGCTCGGGAGCCCGCACCTGCTCGGGAGCGGCCGTGTGGTCCATCTCCGGGGCGCGGAACCACGGCGACGCGTGAGTGGCCGCGGGAGCCTCGTCCTCGTACCCGGGCCGCCGGGCGGCCTGCGGATGCCCGGACGGCTCCGGACGCCGGGCGGCGGGCTCGGGACGCACCTCGGGCTGCGGGGGGCGGGACGCGTGCTTCCCGCGGGACACCGGCTCGGCCACCGGCGGCTCGGGCGCCTCAGGAGCGGGCGCCTCGGGAGCGGGCTCGGCAGCCGGCTCGTACGGGCGCGGGCGCTGCTGCTGCTCGGCGGAGTCGGGGACGGCCGGCGGGCGGCCGGGCAGCGGGTCGTTCAGGGGATCTGCCAGCTGCCCCACGACAGCTTCGAACTGCCCGGTGTCCTCGTAGGACATCGGGCCGTCGGCGGGACGCTCCGGTCGGAGCGTGGTCACCTCCCGGCCCTCCCGGCCGGGCCGCCCGCACCGACCACCGGGGCGAGTCCCCGGGAGCGCTCGACCGCGCCGGGGTCGCCGCACTCTTCCAGCCAGTTGGCGAGCATCAGATGCCCCCATTCGGTGAGCACCGACTCGGGATGGAACTGCACACCCTCGACGGCGGCGTCACGGTGCCGCAGCCCCATGATGATCCCGTTCTCCGTCCAGGCGGTGACCCGCAGCTCGTCGGGGAGGGTGTCCCGCTCCACCGCGAGCGAGTGGTAGCGCGTCGCGGTGAAGGGCGACGGCAGCCCGGCGAAGACACCGGTCCCCTCGTGCGCCACCGCGGAGGTCTTGCCGTGCAGCAGCTCGGGCGCCCGGCCGACGACGCCGCCGTAGGCCACCGCCATCGACTGCACACCGAGGCAGACGCCGAAGACCGGCACCTCGGTTTCCGCGCAGTGCCTGACCATGTCGACGCAGACGCCGGCTTCCTCGGGGGTGCCGGGGCCGGGGGACAGCAGGACGCCGTCGAAGCCCTCCTGGGCGTGCGCGAGGGCCACCTCGTCGTTGCGGAGCACCTCGCACTCGGCGCCGAGCTGGTAGAGGTACTGGACCAGGTTGAAGACGAAGCTGTCGTAGTTGTCGACCACGAGGATGCGTGTGCTCATCGGACCGCGGCCACCCCGTTGATCACGTTCATGCCGTTGTTGTTGTCCACGGTCACATCATTGAACGGCAGCAGCGGCTCCGCCCACGGAAAGACGACCTGGAAGAGCAGGTACACGACGGCGAGGACCAGCACGAGCGAGATGACCGCCCGCAGCCACGTGTTACCCGGCAGATGCCGCCAGACCCAGCCGTACATGAGCTGCCTTCCTCCCGGTTCCCCGGAACAGAGTAAAGGCAGTCGGGCCTGGACGGGGGCCCGGGCCGGACAAAGCATTGGCATGGCCGGGGACTCACCCGGCCGGGTTCCGGCGGGAGTTCACCGAGGACTCAGCGCCGCCTCATGGCGTGTTCACAGGCTTCGCGTCGTGCAGATCGACCGACCCCGAGTAACCCGGCAGAGTGACCTTGCTGTCGCCGGCCACCTTCCAGCCGAGCCCGTACGCCTGGACGTACTGGAGGTAGTTCTGGATGGCCGGGCTGTCCGCGATCGCCTTCTGGAGCTTCGCCCGGTCCCCCACCGCGGTGATCCGGTAGGGCGGCGAGTAGACGCGGCCCTGGAGGATCAGGGTGTTGCCGACGCAACGGACCGCGCTGGTGGAGATCAGCCGCTGGTCCATCACGCGGATGCCCTGCGCGCCGCCCTGCCACAGGGCGTTCACGACGGCCTGCAGGTCCTGCTGGTGGATGACCAGGTCGTTCGGCTGCGGGTCGGGGACACCGGGTTCGAGCGGCACCGCGTTGGGCGGTGCGTCGTTGAGGGTGACCTCCAGGCCGGGGCCGGTGATCGGGGCGGTGCCGGCGGCCTTGTCGAGGGCCGCCAGCCGGGCCCGCTCGGCGGGCGCGAGTCCGCTGCCGCGGCTGGCCAGCCGGTCGACGTCCTGCCGCTCGGCGGCGACCTGGGCGTCGAGCTTCGCATTTCGGCTGTTCTTGGCGCGAATGTTGTCGGAAAGCTTCGGCAGGGGGTCGTCGCTGCGGATGTCGACGCCCTTCGCGGTGTCGAAACTGGTCCAGAAGATCAGACCGGCGAGCGCGAAGACTCCCGCACTGAGCACTCGCAGCGCTACGGTGCGGGAGACAGGACGGGAGGAAGGGGTGGGGGCGGTACCACTGGCTCTGGCCACCAAATACCCTTCTCCTTGACAACCCGAGTAAGCACTACGCTAGCCGACGCCCGAAAGCGGTAGCAGCGCGCATCGACAGGAGAGTCCCTCGTGCCGAAGTCACGGATCCGCAAGAAGGCGGACTTCACCCCGCCGCCGGCGAAGACCGCCACCGCCATAAAGTTCGGCAACCGCAGCTGGGTGGCGCCGCTGATGCTGGCGTTCTTCATCGTGGGGCTCGCCTGGATCGTGCTGTTCTACGTGACGCAGGGCAGCCTGCCGGTGGACGCGCTCGGCAACTGGAACATCGTCATCGGCTTCGGCTTCATCGCGGGTGGGTTCGTCGTCTCCACCCAGTGGAAGTAGCGAGCGGTCGACGGGCCCGTCCCCAGGGTCCGGTGTGCTTGTCCACACAGTTATCCACAGTGGGGAAAAGGTCGGAAGATCTGTGGATAACCTCTACGAGGTTGACGCCGGTACGACCGGTGGCCGCACCACGGGCCACCGGTCTTTCCTGCTTTCTGGGGTGATCTTGCAGGAGAAACCCGGACCGGTGACCCTCCGCACAGCAGTTCCCACGAGTTGTGCACATCCCGTGCGGGACGACCGGTCCGCTGTGGATAACGTGTGATCAACGCCAGAGACACGGCCCCCGGGAGACGTCAGGACGTGACCTGCGCCACAGCGATCGCAGCCACCGCGAGAGACGCCACGAACACCGCCGCGCACGTCCCCCACTGCACCAGGTCGCGGCGCTCGCGCGGCGCGTAGAGCATCCCTATGGCCACGATCGTGCCGGTGACGAGGCCGCCGAGGTGGCCCTGCCAGCTGACGTTGGCCCAGGTGAAGCTGAAGAAGATGTTCAGCCCCAGCAGGATCAGCACCGGCCGCATGTCGTAGCGCATGCGGCGCATGTAGACGGCGGTCGCGCCGAACAGGCCGAAGATCGCACCGGAGGCGCCCAGGGTCGGCGCGTCAGGTGCCAGCAGCAGCACGGCGGCGCTGCCGCCGATCGCGGAGACGAAGTACAGCGCGGTGTAGCGGGAGCGGCCCAGACGCTGTTCGAGCGGGGCGCCGATCCACCATAGCGACAGCAGGTTGAAGCCGATGTGCCAGTACTCCTGGTGCAGGAACGCCGAGGTCAGCAGCCGGTACCACTCGCCCGGTCCCTCGGAGACGCCGAAGCAGAGCTGCTGCCCGGTGATGTCGTGACCGCAGACCGCGTACAGGTCCAGGTCGTTGAGCAGCCGGTCGCCGACCGCCTTGACGAGGATGAACACCAGGATGTTCAGGCCGATGAGGATCTTGGTGACCAGGAAGGGGTCGGCCGCCACGCTGCCGCCGGCGATCGTCCGGGGCTGCACATGGCTGCCGCCGCGCTGGCTGACGCACTCCTTGCACTGGAAGCCCACCGAGGCGCTGACCATGCAGTCGGGGCAGATCGGCCGCTCGCACCGGGTGCAGCGGATGCCCGTCTCCCGGTCCGGGTGCCGGTAGCAGGTGACCGCCTGCTGTTCCATCAAAGCCCTCTCCCCTGACGACGGGCGCGGCCACGGCGCACCTGTGGGCCGGCTGTACATTTTCGCGCCCCGCCCGTCATACGTACGGGCAGGGCGCGGTGTTCCCGAAGGGTACGTGATCGCCCGGCGGAATCCGCGGGGCGGCGGCGCTTGGCGCGAACCCGTCAGGGCGCGCCCGGAAGACCCCGGGATCGCGCCGCGTGGCCGCGCGGCGGGGCGTCAGGAGGCGCGCTTCTCCACGACCACGGTCTCGATCACCACGTCCTCCAGCGGACGGTCGGTGCGCGGATTGGTCGGAGTGCCGATCACCGCGTCCACGACCTTCCGGCTCGCCGGGTCGGCGACCTCGCCGAAGATGGTGTGCTTGCGGGTCAGCCAGGTGGTGGGGGCGACGGTGATGAAGAACTGCGAGCCGTTGGTGGCCGGGCCCGCGTTGGCCATCGCCAGCAGGTACGGGCGGTCGAAGGCCAGGTCGGGGTGGAACTCGTCGGCGAACTCGTAACCGGGGCCGCCGGTGCCGTTCCCCAGCGGGTCGCCGCCCTGGATCATGAAACCGGAGATCACCCGGTGGAAGACGGTGCCGTCGTAGAGCCGCTCGTGGGAGGGCTTGCCGGTGCGCGGGTCGGTCCACTCACGGGTGCCCTCGGCGAGCCCGACGAAGTTCGCCACGGTCTTGGGAGTGTGGTTCGGCAGCAGCCGTATCACGATGTCGCCGTGGTTGGTCTTCAGGGTCGCGTAGAGCTGCTCGGCCACGATCTGCCTTCCGCCGTCGGAGGTGAGGGACAAATCCTCGCACGCCGCCGGTGCCGCCGGTCCCGTTCCCCCCGACCGGTGCGGCGGGGACGCCGCGAAATGGGACCCACTGACCCGTATGCCGTGCCGCACATGCCGTGGCGGCCGCGGCCGGGCATGATTTCAAACCGGGTGGACAGGCGGAAACCGTACGCCACCGAGGAGGAGGTTCCTGTGACCCGCATCGACAGCGTGCGCCACGCGGCCGACGTGACGAAGGACAGCGTGCGGCACGCCGCGGAGGTGGCGGCCCCGTACGCGAGCACGGCCAAGCAGAGTGCCGTGTACTACGGCCGCCAGGCCGGGACTTACGGCAAACAGGCCGGCGCCGCGGCCAAGGAGAAGTACGACGCGCAGCTCGCCCCGAAGATCGGGCAGGCCGCCGAGCAGGCCTGGGCGGCCGTGCCGCCCAAGACGGCGACCGCCGTGGAGACCGCCGCCCGGCGCACCCGGGACGGCGCGAAGACGGCCGCCGACTTCACCGCGCCGAAGGTCGGCGCGGCGGTCGGCGCCACCATGGCGGTGGCGGTGCCGGCCCGCGAGGAGATCGCGGTGCGCGGCGCCGCCGCGATCCAGGCGCTGCGCGGCCAGGTGACGGCAGCGGAGATCAACCGGCTGGTGCGGCGGCGGATGCGCCGGCAGCAGGCGGGCCGCGTGCTGCGCGGCATGATCGTCGCGGGGCTCGCCGGCGGCGCGGTCTACGCGGCCGTCAAGTGGTGGAGCCGGCAGACCAGCCCGGACTGGCTGGTCGAGCCGTCGGAGGCCACCGAGGTCGACGACCGTGTCGGCCCCGGCAGCACCCTGACCGTGGTCGACCCGCTCGACGAGGGCCTGGCCTCCGTCAACGGCTCCGGCCCGACGGTCGACCGGGTGGACGGCTCGCCGGACGCCGGGCTCGACCCCGAGGTCGAGGCCAAGCAGGCGGACGCCGAGCGGCCGGACGACGAGGGCCGCTGACCGACCGAGCGCGGAAGCACGAGGTGAAGGGCGGACCCCCGGTGGCGGGGGCCCGCCCTTCACCCTGTCGGGCGCGGGGCGCGGGAGTGCGGCGGGCGGCTCCGCGGCGGGCTCCGGTGGCGGCTAGACGCCGACGTCGCGGCGGCTCATGTCGTCCAGCGACTCGCGCCGTACGAGCATCCGCGCCGTGCCCGCCGCGACCGCCACCACCGGCGGGCGGCCGACGAGGTTGTACCCGGACGCCATGGACAGCTGGTACGCGCCCGCCGCGGGCACCGCCAGCAGGTCGCCGGGGTGCACGTCGCCGGGCAGCGGCACGCCCTCGGCGAGGATGTCGCCGGCCTCGCAGTGCCGGCCCACGACGGTGGCAGGCGCGGGCGCGGCCGATGTCCTGCGGCCGATCAGCCGGGGCGCGTACCGCACCCCGTACAGCGCCGCCTGGGGTTGTCGCCCATGCCGCCGTCGACCGCGACGAAGGTGCGGGCGGCCGTCCGCTTGACCGAGAGCACCCGGTAGAGCGCCACGCCGGCCGGGCCGATCAGCGCGCGCCCGGGTTCCAGCACCAGCCGCGGCACGGCCAGCCCCGCCCGCGCGCAGCCCGCGGCGAGTTCGGCGCGGACCCTGGCGGCGAGCACGCCGATGTCGAGCGGCGTCTCCCCGGGCCGGTAGGCGATGGAGTGACCGCCGCCGATGTCCAGTTCGCGAAACTCCAGCCCGTGCTGGTCGCGCACCCGCGCCATCAGGCCGACCATCCGCCGCACGGCGGTCACGTACGGGCCGGCCGAGTCGATCTGCGAGCCGATGTGGAAGTGCAGGCCCACCAGGTCCAGATGGGGCTGGCCGAGGATTCTCGCGATCGCGTGCCGCGCGGAGCCGTCGGTGAGCGACAGGCCGAACTTCTGGTCGTCGGTGCCGGTGTGGACCGCGGCGTGGCCGCCCGCCGAGACGCCCGGCACGACCCGCAGCAGCACCTGGAGGCGGTCGTCGTGCGGGACCAGCGCGGCGACCCGGGAGATCTCCGAGCTGCTGTCGAGGACGATCCTGCCCACCCCGAGCCGCAGCGCGGTGCGCAGGTCCTCCGGGCTCTTGGCGTTGCCGTGCATCACGATCCGCTCGGCCGGGAAGCCGGTGGCGAAGGCCATGCCCAGCTCTCCCGCCGAGCACACGTCGAGCCCGAGGCCCTCGTCCGCGACCCAGCGGGCGACCGCACGGCACAGGTACGCCTTGGCCGCGTAGAGGATGTCCGCGTCGGGGAACGCGGCGCGGTAGGCCCGGCAACGGGCCCTGACCTCACCTTCGTCCAGGACGTACAGGGGGGTGCCGAAGCGGTCGGCGGCCTCCGCGAGCGAGACGCCCGCGACGGTCACGTCGCCCTCCGCGGCGTGGCGCGCGGAGGCCGGCCACACCGCGAGGCCCTCGCGGGCCGCGCCGCCGGGGCGCGGTGGCGCGGGCGTGGGGGTGGGCGCCGCGCCCGCCGCGGAGGGGGCCGCCGCGGGCGTCTTGCTCGCCACGGCGGACGGCGCCCCGGCGGACGCCTTGGTCAGGGACGAGACGGACATGGGTACCACCTCAGCCGATCAGGAGGTTCAGACAGGAGACGAGGACGGTGGCGCCGGCCACCCGCAGGACGCCGGCGCGACGGGGGCCGCCACGAGCCGCGGGCCCGTGCGGGCGGCGCGGCCGGGCCGGCCGCAGGCACACGGCGGGCGCCGGGACGGCAGCGGCAGGGACGGCAGCGGCAGGGGCGGAGAAGGCGGGGTCGACGGTGAGCGCGCCGACGCCCAGCGGCTCGGCGAGCGCCCGCAGCGCCGGTTCGGAGAGGGAGATCCACGCCTGCCCGGCCCCCAGCGTGGCGGTGAGCCGCTCCGGCGAGGTGAAGCCGACCGCGGTGCGGCCGCCGAGCGAGGTCCGGAAGAAGCGGGCGGAGCATCCGGAGGGGCCCTGCCGGACGGGTACGTAGAGGAGTCCGGCCGGGCGGGCTCGTGAGGGTTCGGGGTCCTCGGCGTGATCGGTCGCGGCCATCGCGTTCCTCCAGGTGCGGCAGGTGGGCGGCGACCCCGGGGGGAGCCGCGGTCGCCTCCTCGACGCTAAGTCCGCGCACCGGCCGTCCCCTCGCGCGCTGACGCGGGCTTGACGCGTACGGCCCGGCCACTGACGCGACGCTGACGCCGGGCGGCGGTCCGTCAGACCCGGCCCGGGAACGACACCTCTGGGAACGCTTCGGGCTCCTGGTGAAGCCCGCGAGGACGTCTGCGTGGAGACATCATTCGTCCGCCCCCGCACCACCGGTGCTCAGGCACATGGCCCACACCGTCTTGCCGACACCGTTCCGGCCGCTCACTCCCCAGTCCCCGCGGGTGAGGGCGTCGACCAGGTTGAGGCCGCGCCCGGACTCCGCGTCCGCCGACGCCTGGCCGCGCTCGGTGGTTGGGAAGCGCCCACAGGTCGCGCACGATGGCGACGGCCAGGGTGTGGTGCTGCATCCAGGTCGGCGCGACGCGGCGCAGGGACTCCAGCGTCTTGACGGCCCCGGGCGCGTCCCCCGTGTCCGAGTGCGCTCGGGCGACGTCGAGGAGCAGCCACGTCCGCCATGAGGGAGGCGTGTCCTTGGACAGGCGCACGCCCCTGGCCAGAGTCAGAGCGTCGGCGGCGTGCCCGTACTGGACTGCCAGGCGGACGCGTTCGATGCGCACGGACGACGGGCTGAAGACGCTGACCGTGCGGTTGTCGCTGCCGTCGGGCAGCTTGGAGACCCGGGCCGCCTCCGTCTCGGCCCTCTCCATCATCGCCGCCGCCCGGTCGTAGTCGCCGCTTCGCGCGGCGGACGTGGCGGCGCTCATGGTCAGTGCGCCCCACACTTTGAGCCCGTCGGCCGTGCCCGTGAGATCGGCTGTCCTCATGTCGAGCGGCCACGGGGTAAGCGGCGGCCTGATGTGTGCAGAATGTGTACCGCACGCCCGCGGCCCCCTCGCCCTACCCGGGCGAGGGGGCCGCTGACCTGCGTGAATCCCTGTGGAGCCTAGGAGATTCGAACTCCTGACATCTGCCTTGCAAAGGGTGTAGCACTCACCGGACGGATGAGCCGAGACTAACCGAGAGTATCCAGGTGCAGGTCAGGAGGGTGGTGGCCCGTCCGTACCGGTCGCGCCGAGCGCATCCGAGACTAGCCGAGCGGTGCGTGTGGAATCGGTGTGGAACCCTGTGGCATCTGGCACCGCCCGCAGAGAGCGGCCACCGGCCAGGGCGTCCCGCGCGGTCCCCAGCTCCTCGTCAGTGGTGTGGGTGTAGAGCCACGTGACCCGGCTGCCACGCTCCTGCCCGAGGAACGCCTGCACCACGGCCTCCGACAGCCCGGCCGCATGCAGCCGGGACGCCACGCCGTGCCGGTAGTCGTACAGCCGCGGCCACCACTCCACCCTGCCCGTCTCCGGGTTCGTCACCTTGCGGGCAACCCCCGCGGCCTGGATTGCCGGCAGCCACACGCGGTGCAGGTTGTTCCGGTTCAGGACGCTGTCCAGGGTCTGCTGGGTGCCGTCCTTCTGCCGGCGCACCTCACCCGCGAGAGGTCCCCGGAAGACCAGCTCCTCGGGGTGCATTCCGTCCTCGACGGCGGACCGTGTGGCGGCCGGCGCCAAGCGCTCGAGCATCATGTCGACAGCGGTGAGCGCCTTCGGCGTGAGCGGCACCGTGCGCAGAGCCGACGACGTCTTGGGGATCCGCTGCCGGCGCAGCGTCCCCTTGTCGTCGATGACCACTTCCCTCACGTAGGCGATGCCAGCGTCGCGGTCGACGTTGCACAGGCGCAGCGCGACGTACTCCTGCGGTCGCATGCCGGTGTCCTCGGCGAAGTCGACCAGGGGCCGGTACCAGGGGTGGAGCTCATGGCGGACCATGGCGTACTGCTGTGGCGTCGGCGGCCGGAGGTCCTCCGGGTGCTTAGGTACGGCGCGCGCGGTGATCTGGAGCTCAGCGGCGGGGTTGTACGGGATGCGCCCGTCGCGCACGGCGTCGGCGAGGACCATGCGCAGCAGCTCGCGGACCTTGCGCTGCGTCTCGTGCCCGCGGACGTCGGCGGTGAGCCAGGACTGCAGGGCCATGTACTCCACGGCGTTGAGCGGGGTTGTGCCCCACCGGGGGCGGATGTGCGCGGTCCAGGAGCTGAGCTTGCGGTTGCGGGTGGCCGGCGCGCCGCCCTGGGACGGCCACCACAGGTCCCACCAGACGGTGAGGAGGATCTCCCCGCGCGAGGGGTCGCGGTAGGTGCGGTCGCGAACGGAGCTGCGGATCTTGTCGAGGAACGCCTCTGCCTCCCTCT
Source organism: Actinacidiphila polyblastidii (assembly GCF_036353415.1). Lineage (NCBI taxonomy): Bacteria > Bacillati > Actinomycetota > Actinomycetes > Kitasatosporales > Streptomycetaceae > Actinacidiphila > Actinacidiphila polyblastidii. The sequence goes on along the minus strand of NZ_JAZEWV010000027.1, from coordinate 3,257 downwards.
TGGTTGGGAACGTCTCGGACTTCTGGTCGCCGGCCGGGTCGCGGTAGCGGGCCTGCCAGCTGCCGGTGCAATCTCGGCGCGGCCGGCGGTCGCCGTACTTTGCTGGCGGGTACTTGGCCAGGCACTCCTTACACCCGCACGTCTTCCGCCTGAGCTGGCGGGGGTTGTTGAGGCCCTTACGCCCCATGGTTGGCCTCCTCGCTGGTCCTCTGCGCGGGGATGAGGCCGCTGATCTTGAGCGGCTCCCCGCACCAGCAGAGTGGCGTGCCGTTCTCGCTCGGCAGGTGGAGTTCGGCCACAACTCGGTTGAGAGCACGGAGAGTTAGAGCAGGGCAGAGGCCAGCGGGGATGGTGATGGTTCGTGTGTCGCGGTCGTAGACGCGTGTGACGCGAGTAGACGATCGGACGCGCATGCACATAGACACCCCCGTGGGCAGGCCAAACGACGCTGTTTGTGGCTGCGGGGGAGAACGCTGCCAGGTGCACGACCGTACCCCTGTGGGAGCGTTTCCGCAGCAAGGTTGTCGCCCTGGGCACACATTGCGGCAACACTCGGTCACGAGCCCATTCGGTGTAGGACTCACGGGGGTGGTGCAGGGTTGTACTACTGGCCAGTTCGGTTTCGCTCGGCGACAGCGCGGGCCTGAACCTCAAGCATCTCCTGCTGCTCCGCGGTCAGTTCGCGGTAGTAGGCCAGGAGTCGGGCCTCGGCGTCCTCGTCGAGGTTGCCGGGCGCCTGCCGGCCGACGGCGGCGAAGATGCGGTCCTCGCTGAATTTGGGGTATGCCGCGGCGAGCTTGCGGAGGGCCTCGGGACGGGGGCCTCGCTGGCCGCCTCGTTCGCCGGAGGTCCACTTGTACACGGTGCTGGCGTGCACGCCGATGGCGCGGGAGATTTCGGACTCGTTGACGCCGTACTCCTCCATGAGGGCGGCCATCAACTGCACGAAGGTCTCGTCACGCTCTTCTGTCACATGGCAAGGGTGCCCGTCGCCTTCTACTTTGCGCAAGGAAAAGTAGAAGCGTGGCGCGAACTGTGTCCACGCCACTACACCCCGACGTGCGCTGTCGCGCCCTCCCCGTCAGGATACGAATGCTTGTTCGGTTTCGACGCTAGTGTCTATGTCTCGACTCGGCAAGTCTCGGAGAGTCCGTTGACAAGCTTTCGACTTAGACAGTACAAATGTCGAAGACGGCCGGAGCCACTGGCCGGAAACCACACGGGGCACAGATGACCCACCTGTTCCGCAAGGGCGACGGCCAGCCCCTTCGCGACGCGATGGACGCCGCAGGACTGTCCGGACCCCAGCTCGCCGAGGCCACCAAGGAGGTCGACCCCGACGGCAGGGGCATCAGCCCGGCAGCCGTCGGGGCGATCACCGGCCGCGGCAGCAGCTCGCAGGACAGGTGCCGACTCCGGAGCGCGTGGCTGATCGCCGACGCCCTCGACGCGAAGGGCGCAGACGCCCCCCTCCAGCGCCTTTTCAGCCGTTTCCCCATGCCCACAGATTCGACTTCGACAGTAGAAAGGTCAAGGTCCTGATGCCCACGAAAGCCGCGCGCCGCGTCCCCCTCCCGGCCGGCCTCGTCCCGCTGCTGAGCCAGCCTGAGCTGGAGACCTACTACGGGGTCTCCGACTGGACGGTCCTTCAGTGGATCAAGGCGGGCATGCCCGTCGAGCCGATGCGTCCCGCCAAGCCCACCGTGCCCGGCGAGAAGCCGGAGCGGGTCCTGCGGAAGTTCGACCTGGCGAAGGTCCAGGCGTGGCACGCCGAGCATCTGCCCGCGACGGCCTGATCCCCCCCCCGCACCCCCTGCGTGATGCAGGGCCGCCCGTCAGCTTCCCGGCCCCGGACGACCCCGCCGGCATCACGCCTCGACCAAATCGATCAAGAGAGAGGCGATCTGCCTTGACGAATCGTATCGAGCTGGCGGACCTGTTCCGGCGAGCCGCAACGATCATCCAGACCAACGGTCATCACCAGGGCGACTACATCCCCGACCCCTTCAACCGCGTGCTGAACGCGCTGCCGCACGAGCGGCCAATGAACATCGTGGCGGCGCTGCGCTGCGCGGAGACCGGCCACCCGCAGCGGTACGGGCCGGCGTCCACCGGCGCTGTGCGGTTCCTCGCGGGGCGCCTGCTGGTCGATGGCGAGCCGCCGTTCTGGCCGGACGACTACTCGATGGAGTCCCACGTCGCGGCGTGGGGTGACGTCGCGGGCCGGACTGTCGCCGAGGTGGTCGCGGTGTTGCTTGACGCTGCGGAGGCCGCGCCGGTGCCGCGTGCCGCGGTGGTCGGCCGGACGTTGACGATGAGCGACGGCACGGAGTGGGTTCTGTGGTCGGTGCCGGCGGATGGTGAGCCGCTGTACACGGTGGCCGGGGTGCGTGGTGGTCCGGGTGTGCAGCAGTCGAGCTACGCGGATTTGTCGGCGCGGTTCGGGCCGGTGTCGGTGGGGAGTGCGTGGTGAGCGCCCCGCTGAGCCCGGAGCAGCTCGCCGAGATCCGCGCCCGCATGGATGCTGCCGCCCCCGGGCCGTGGGAGACCGACACCTACGCCGAGTACGACAGCAGCACGAGCATCGGCGTGGCGAACGCGAGCGACCTGTGGATCGTCCCGTTGCAGCAGCTCGACCCGGCCGACGCGGCGTTCATTGCGGCCGCCCGGACAGACGTGCCCGCGCTGCTCGCCGAGGTCGACCGGCTGCGGTCCGCCGCCCGGTCGGCCGCTGACATCTTCCGGTCGGTCGCTGGGCGGGCGCAGGCACGGCAGTGGCCGAACCCGTCGATGCTCCGGCAGGCCGCCGCCGACCTGGACCGCATCTCGGGTGGTGAGCCCCGGTGAGCCCGTGGATGCCCAGCCCGGACACCCTGCCGCAGCCCCGCCCGGACGGTGACTCATGACCGGCTACGGCATCGTCCTGACCGGCGACCTCTCCGCGATCGGCCTGGGCACCACGATCGCCATCGCCCGCGAGACCCTCCTCCACCACGCAGACATCGCCGAAGCCGTGGGCACCGCCCTGGAGCACCTCGCGCTGGCCGTGTGGACCGCGGTCGCCGAGATCGCCGCGCTGTGGGCCTGGCTGGCCGCGTTCGTGTCGCCGCCGGGTGAGGGCGCGCACCGCCGGACGAGGGCGAGCGCGTGATGGCGCACCTCCTGGCCGTCGGCCTCATCGTCCTCGCCGCATGGACTGTGCTCGCGCTGCCGCTGGGCATCGTCATCGGCCGCCGACTCCGGCGCGCCCGGCGCTC